>NZ_JAUBVF010000025.1:0-90431 GCF_036705685.1 Microcoleus sp. AT3-A2 | reverse complement strand
TGGTTGGCTTGGGTGGGAAAACGAACTCTACCTTTAGAAATAGTTTGGTTTAAGTATTTACGACGTTTTGGAGTGGATCATTGGTATCGGTTTGCCAAGCAAAGATTACATTGGACATTGCCTAACCTGAGAACTCCCTCTCAATGTGAGCGGTGGAGTGATTTAATGCCCTTGATGAGTTGGCAACTCTGGCTGGCTAGGGATTTAGTTAAAGAAAATCGACTGCCTTGGCAATCTGCTAGGATCGATTTAACTCCTGGACGTGTTGCCCAATCAATGTTATCGATTTTAGTTGACATTGGTACTCCGACGAAACTACCTAAACCGAGGGGAAAATCTCCTGGTTGGGAAACAGGAAAGGTACGGATATCGGCACCACGATATCCCACTGTAAAAAAACGAGTCTCTCGACGCAAAAAGTCCTCAAGATTAGTTGTTTAATCTCCTCTATTTGGAATTGTTGAGCAATAACTTGCCCGGTGTTGAAAGGCAGGTACTTTTAGATGCGATCGTTTTTTAGTCTAAACTCCAGTCATAATTTATCTGGGCTAAAAGTTTTTAGTAAACACTTGTCTACTATCAATATTTTTGGCACTAGCAGTAGAGTTTTTTTATTTTTATTGTTCCATTTTATCCCGTTTTCGATGTTGAGGTCGCGGTCTCTAGTGTGAGTTACCGCACTTTTTTAGGTATTCCCATCCTCTGAGTTGTGCGACTTGTTCTCTCCCGGTTTTTTGGGCGATCGCACCCTCTTCCTTCAGAATTACCACGGCGAACCGATCATTGTAAAAGCGGCCCAATAATAAGGATGCGACAAATTCCGATCGCCCCTGGTGGCCAACTCCGACGGCAAAGGCAGAGCTTGATTGTTGCCCGATCGTACCAAATAACCATCTTGCAACCGCACTTCACCCCGCAACATCGCCAACTGCGCTTGCCGCAAAGCCTCAGCCTTAATCGGCGCTGTACGCAACTGCTGGTAAAATTCAGTCATCAGCCCCAAAGTACCGACATCGCTGACATACCACAAACTCGCCAAAGCCGATTTTACCCCCGCGTGTACCGCCAACCCCGCAAACCCCAACTCAGCTTGTTCGTCTCCCACCGCCGTAGTACAGGCACTCAAAACCAACAACTCCACCTGCGGGTTAGATAGATTCAACTGATCCAACTGATTCAACTGCAACTTCGTATCCCAAAACTGAATGTAAGAATTTTCGGCCCCCCCAGGCTGAAAATCGCCGTGAGTAGCTAAATGAATAATTTTGTATTGCGGTTGATTGCGCTTGTGCTTCAAATTTGCCAAAGTAAAAGCTTCATTGAGAAAAGACGAACCCGGCCAAATCTTGCCCACAATTGTCGATATTTCCAACGGCACGGCAGGCAAAGGATTTTGATCGTATTTGGCAGGAAAATTCGACGCACCCATCGCTAACACTTCAGAACCCTTAACATCGGCATAACGAGTATCAGTTAAACTCAAACTCGGAATCAGCCCCAAACTGTACTTTTCTACCAAAAACTGCTTGCCGTCGTAAAGAGCAGCCAAAGGCAAAGTCCGCAAACCGGCATCCATGGAAAACACCAAAGTGTCAATCTTGTTAGCATCTAATTCCGGTTGCAGCGGTGCAATTAACCACTGGTAAAGTTCCTCGGCAGGTTCCTTGTAGTCAGCAGCATTCAATCTCCTAGGAGTTCTGATAGCATTAGTGAATTCTTTAGCAACTTGCAGCACTGTCTCGCGGCTTGCAGGCACGCTTTTAAAAACATTTTTGCCGTCTGGCAATAACAACACAAGTTCTAAATGTTTTTCTTTCGCCCACACGTAAAGGATGGCGGGTTTAACCCCAGTCAACCGATTGACGCTGCTGAGAGTATCTCGAATACTTTGCTGCGTCACTGACTTTTCAGTGACAGGGCCCCCAAAGTAACGTTCAAATTCCCGGCCCTGAGTTCTATCCCTTTGCTGCACTGCGTCGATCGGATTTATTTGTGCCATCGAACTCGATCGAGAAATTTCAGGAACTCTCACATTCCCCATACTTTCTGCTGTCACCGCACTCGTCGGCTTCTGTGGAGTTGTTGCCACGCTGGCGTTTTCTGTCGCCGCAGGCGTACCCAAATTGTCTTTTAACACCGACGGCGACAGCAGTACCGATGATCTCGCAGTCGCGTTCGACCGCGCCTCAACAGGCGCAGCAGCAGGTTCTGGCGAGATATTTTCGTTAGTGTTCTTTGGCTCCGAGACTGGGGGGCCGAGACTCACCTGAGTCACAATTTGTTGAGAATTGTCTGTCGTTTGCAGTTCCACGCTGGTAGTTGGTGCCGGACTCGGCACGATGATCGCCAGCGGCCCGATCGCAGTTGAGGAGGTGGCAGTGTTCGACTTCGAGTTTCCCGTCCCAACAGTCGTCGCCGTGCAGGTTCCCGACGGGCAAGTGCTTTGCAGCAGCGTCTGTGAACCCGATTGAGCCAGCCCGTCTGTAGAAATGCTGACCTGGGCGGGTTCAGCAGCCGTTCCTGTTCCCGCAGCCCGAAACGCTCCCCCAGCCTCGATTGCCACATCGCCGCCCGTATTGCCACGAGCTTTGATCGAAACAACTTCAACATCTTTCTGCCCGATAATTTGGCTCGAACCGGCACTTCCCGATTGCGAACTCGAGTTGATCACCCCTGTAACGATCCGGCCCGGCGCCGCAATCGAAATATCTCCCCCACTTCTGGCACCAAAAGCATCGATGTTACCGGTTTCTACCGCACCGGCGCTGCGAATATTGATAGGGCCCGCCACCCCGGAAGTTGAGCGAGATGAAACCGTAGCAGCAGTCAACTTGCCTTGACTGCTAGTGATGTTAATCCCCGCAGTCGAGGTAACGTCTCCGACGGCTACAGTACCGCCCCTCAGAGAGATCGTGGCGTTATCAGTGCCGACGATCGCACCCGTTCCCACGATCGCGCCGCTGCCCAATGGCGATCGAATCGTCGTCGGATCTTGAAATGTCAACGCCACTGGCGTTGAATTCGGCGTTGAATCTGGCGCTGGAGAACCAATCGAGATCACACCGCTACCGTCAGAACCTCCGATCGTGATCGAAGCAAACCCATTCCGAAAAGTGTTCAATTCAGCAGCAGTCAAGTTCAGAGCTTCTGTATCGCCAGAACCTTGAATTATAATATTTTGACTAGGATCAGCCGGTTGCAGCACCAGATTGCCGTTGCTGGCGATCGAATTTTTGTCACCCGTCAAGTCAATGTCGTTGCCCGTCAGGGTAATATCTCCCCCTGTTTGGGCGCCACCAGCTTCGATCGTCCCTGCAGTGATTCCATTGCGCCCCGTCAGCGTCACATTCCCCGCGCGATCGCCCCTCGTGTCGATCGCCCCTGCAGTCACCGTACCCTGTGCAGTAACACTAACATCTCCCGCCGAATTGCCTATATCTTCGGAAGAATTGACAGAAGTGTTGATGGTGCGGGCTGTTCCAGTACGTAGCTGACCGGTTGTGACATTGCCTGCGGTGCTAGCGATGCGAATTTCCTGATTGTTGGTAGTGATATTTCCGGTTCTGATATTGCCGTCAGCTTTGAGAGTAATAGAGGCATTGTCGGCCGCTGTCAAAGAATTTGTGGTAGTGATTGTTCCCAAACCCCCTGGCGATTGAATAATTAGCGGATCATAAAAGGTGAAATCGTTGGCAATCAGAATTGAACCGATACCGTTGCTGCGGCCGATCGTAATTCCAGCAAACCCATTTTCCAAACTTCCGAGGTCGTTTGCCGTCAGATTCAAATAAATATTAGTACCGACATCTCCAGAACCGCCGATCGCAATATTTTGACCGGGACTCCAAGGTTGCAGTACCAAAAACCCAGTGCCGCTGACTGAATTTTTGTCGCCTTTGAAATTAATTTCATTACCAGTCAAAGTAATGTTTCCAGAACCCGCTGCGAGCGAGCTCACTCCCAGAACATTCTGAGCCGTCACAGTTACATTTCCCGTCGCTTCCGGGCCGCTGGCATCAAGTTTTTGGGCCGTTACGTTCAGACCTTCGAGCACAATATTCCCGCTGCTGCCGGTGCTGGGATTGGATGAAGAAATATTGTTTGCAACAGTCGAACCCGGACTAATCAAACTAATATTTCCGCCGTTGCTAGACAAATTGCCCGCAGTAATTTGACTTCCCGAAATGGCTAGCGCACCGCCAGCCGTGGTAATTGTATCTCCAGAATTCATCGAAAAAACACCCGCACCATTGCGATCGGCATCTGCTCTAAATGTTACCGAACCAGTAGTTGCTTGAAAGCTCAACTGATTGTCCGCCAAATCAGCAATTGTAATATCATTGAGCGCTTCGAGAACCACATTTGCAGTCGCCGACATACTTTCCAAAGCTCCAGCCGAAATTGTCAGCGAAGGCTCAGAATTGTTTTCCTGTCCTGGTAGCGTTCCTGTTGCCAAAATATTATTGTTGGCAATTATTGCCGCATCGCCCGCAGCTTCTGAGGAATCTGTAATGAAAATATTTTCTGGATCTAACAGCAAAGTCCCCAAACCGTTCGTCCCGGAAGTATCGACAGTACCGTTAAAAATCAATCTTTGCTTGCCCGAAACTTCCACAAACCCCCCAACACCTGCGGTTGCCGTTGCAGAAACGCCATTTGCGGTGATGCTGCCCAAAAATGCTGTTGTGTTGTCAGCCCAGACAACAACACTGCCGCCGTTGCCTGATTCAGTTGCGTTGGCGGCGATCGAACTTTTGCCATCCACGTAAGTCATCCTGGCATTCGGCACAGTTCCCTCGCCTCGGTAATCTCCCCCGATCCGCACCGTTCCGCCACCGTCCGGCCCCGAAGCCTCAATCTTCGCTCCCAATAGCCCTACCTTGTCGCCTAACACGTTGACGCTTCCTCCCACGCCCCCCCTGGCAGACACGTCTGCAGAACCCGCTACCAGCGCAGTTCCAGCATCTGCAGGCACTGTTTGGTCGCCTGTGAGCACGACTTCACCTTGAGCGTTCGTAGTTATACCCGTAGCGTTAGCCACGCCGGGGCCCGAAAGCAGCCGAGGTAAAGTCAGCGGAGAGAAGGGAACCGCTTCGGAACCCGACACTCCGGCTGCTGGAGCAACTTCTAAACTCAGCAAAAGTCCGTTTTGACTCAACCGCACCAGATTTTCACCAGGGACAGCCGCCACAGTAATTTGACCGCCCGGGGCTGAAAGTTGGCCTGTACTGATGACCGTACCGGCGAGCAAAGTCAAATTTTGCCCCGTGCCGACAGCCAAGTTACCGGCATTGACAATACTTCCGGGCTGTGGGCCAAAAACAAAAGCATTGGGCGTTCCGACTAGGGCTGCGTAGTCGATCGCCCCAGTACCGTTGAACCAGCCGTTGTCAAAACCGATACCGCTAGCAGTGGTAGCAAAAAAAGACCCGGACACATCGAGTCGGGCATTCGTTCCAAAAATAATCCCTGCGGGATTCATCAGCAACAAGTTAGAATTGCCGCCACTAACTTGAATTAGACCGTTGATTAAGGAAGCATCCCCGCCGACAACACGACCGAGGATATTTTTAACGCTTGGGTTGGTGATGAAATTGGCAGTTTCGCCAGAATTCAGACCGAACCGAGTAAAACTGTGGAACAAATTTGCTCCGTCTCTGGAGGGAGTGCCGCCTTTAATATCGTAGCGAGGAGACAGCCCTGTACCTGGGATGGTGACAGTGGTTCCGGTGCCGTCTGGGGCTGGAGTAATAGATTGTGCCGCAGCAATTTGAGATTGGGGATAAATTGCCACGAGTACCCATCCGTTGCTGTTTTCTTTGAGGAAAACCAGGCTGGGGAAAAAATCTACTATCAAAAATCCAGCAAGGGGAATTGCTGCCAGAATCGACCGCACAGCACGTTGAGCATTCATAAGTTTGCCTCGGTCTAGACCTTAATTCGAGTTTAAAATTGAGATTTTAGGTAAAAAAGAGTCGATCGCACCCCAACGCTGACACTTCCTAACGCGAACTCTCGATCGCAAATCTTAAATTTTAAGTCTAAATTTGATTGTGTCACCAACATAGCAAAGACTGACAGTAAGTGTCGAAACACAGGAAGTTTAAACAGAGAAAATTATGAGCGATCGAATTGTCCGTCTGATCGGTTTAACTGGGGGCATCGCCACCGGTAAAACCGCCATATCTAATTATCTGGCAGATGCCTGTGGATTTCCGATTTTAGATGCCGATATTTACGCCCGCGAAGCTGTGAACCCCGGTTCGCCAATACTTGACTCTATTGTAAAACGATACGGCGCGGGTATTTTGCTCCCGGATGGCAATTTAAATCGACCCGAGTTGGGAAGTATTATTTTTTGTAACGCAGACGAGCGGCAGTGGTTGGAACAACAGATTCACCCTTACGTGCGCCGCCGATTAGTTGAGGAAACTCAAAGCTGCATTGCTGCATCGAGTTTGGTATCCCAAGACACACAGGATTTAGGTACAAAGACTCAAGAAACCGGCTTTTTTCACCATCATCAAAAGCTAGAACCGAGTATTGTTGAAAAAAAAACCGGTTTCTGTGCCAAGGCTGACACGTTGACTTTGGTTTTGGTAGTGCCGCTGCTGTTTGAAGCTAACATGACTGACTTGTGTACCGAAATTTGGGTAGTGTACTGTTCACCCAAAGTGCAGTTAGAACGACTAATGCAGCGAGACGGCTTGAGTTACGATCGAGCTAATGCCCGCATTAACGCCCAGTTGCCGCTAGCTCAAAAGTGTCAACAAGCTGATGTTATTTTGGACAACTCGTCAACCCTCGACTCGCTATTCCTGCGGGTAGATTTGCAAGTCAGTCGCTGTGAGATTTGATACTTGAGATTGACTCGGCGATATCAGTTTTAAAACCTGGTTTTTTACTTTCTGCGCGGCAGTTCGATTTGAGAGTTGAGATTTGAGATTGACTCCACGATTTTGTCAACGGGCTTTTTTTTCCCAACCGCTTTCGACTCCTCCTTCGGAGTGGCGCGTAAGCGCTTTTGTCACAAAGCAAGATCAGAAAAGATCAGAAAAGATCAGAAAAAATAAAAGGTTCACAATTTATTTAAAAATACAATAGCAATCATTTATGAAGTTAATGTAAAAAATTAGGCACTGCCCCCTTTAAGGAATCTCATTCACCAAGATATTTATATGTAACGTGCTGATGGCGCGCCTGGGTACTCTCCTGTTGTGTCTTTAATCCCCCGATTGCGGCTTCAACTCAATAAATTATGAAGTTAATCATAAAAGTCGTAAAACTTTACAATTGGCGGTTTTTGTTTCCTTGTTGGAAGGTCGTTTCCAGAGGATTCCAGAGGCGATACCATTTTAGATTTTAGATTTTAGATTTGGGAAGGATTTATAACTACCAGGGTTGGGAATACGGGCATAGAAGAGTAGCATTCTTTTTTTGAACATGGTCTTGAATTCTGCTGGTTGCCCGCCAGTAGCAGATAACTAGAAATTACCCGCGAACAAGCGAGCTAGATAATGGATTTCACCCGCTTTTAACCAAAACTAAAAAAATTGTAGGTGCCGTCACTTACTAATTGATGACTTCGCCACAAATATTTTTTTTATCCTGATAGCAGAGTACACACTGCGTATCAAGAAGGGGAAAATACAAATACCAAAATTTATGATGCGCGTTTACTCTTCCATCCTGATGTCCAGCCTGTTACTGAGTTGTACCGCAGTTAACGCTCAAAGCTTAGAAACTCGATCGACCTTTTTTGCTCAAGACAACTCTGCTCCCGAAATTTTAACCGCCGTAGCCGAGACTCAAACCTTTTACGAAGATTACGATAAAAATAAACCGCCCGGACGAGGCGACGGGAGATAATCCCAAATAAATGGCTATTTTTGCAAAAAAAAAGCGAAATCTACTGACTTATTACTTGTGTAAATTTTGCTTTTTTTTATATTAACGAAGGAATTCAGAATTTATCAAACTAAAAATTAACCGCCATTAGTTCCGGATATGCAAAAAAAAGTCTGTATCGGGGAGGAGAAACTTTGAGCTAAAACTTCACAATGTATACTCTGAAGCAATTGGCATTATTAAGCGCACTATTGGCTAGCGCCATAGCTGTTACTCAAAAACCAGAAAACAGTTTAAGATCGGAAAATCAGTTTACTACATCTCAAAAACTGTTATTAGCTAAAGATAGCGGTAGCAAATCACAACGCTGTAACTCCTCCCCGACTCCGGGGTGCTCTCGCCGAGATAACGTCAGTGATATGTAGAATTAAATCTCGGAATGCCAACAAAAATCTAGGATTAAGATTTCTATATTTTTGGGGCGGGTGGGAAACCCCACAAGAAAATTTAATTTTCTTAGGAACAAGCCGGAAAGCCTGTTCCTAAGAATGATGCCTGATGTGAATTTAAGCGGACTTGATATCAATCCTCCTCAGCAGCTTCGCCACCAACAACGACATCGCGAATCCGCAAACTCGGGCCGCCGCAGCCCACGGGCAAACCGCTTTGCCCTGCCTTGCCGCAGCCCCCGGATTCATCCCAGTAGAAATCGTCGCCGATCGCCTCAATATCGGCTAAAGTGCTGAAAACATTACCCGAAAGAGTAACATCCCGCACCGGATTGTCCAGTTTTCCGTCGCGGATCATCCAAGCTTCGCCGGCACTGAAAGTAAACATTTCGCCGTTAGTCATGCCGCCTTGCCAATTGCGCGCATAAACACCTTCTTTGATA
Organism: Microcoleus sp. AT3-A2; assembly: GCF_036705685.1. Classification (NCBI taxonomy): domain Bacteria; kingdom Bacillati; phylum Cyanobacteriota; class Cyanophyceae; order Oscillatoriales; family Microcoleaceae; genus Microcoleus; species Microcoleus sp. AT3-A2. The sequence continues at coordinate 81,691 of NZ_JAUBVF010000025.1, read as the reverse complement.
CCAGAAAATAAGTCAGCAACTGGCGTGTCACCCCGTTCGATCCAAGTATTCGTCATGCGGACGATCGGCGGATAGTGATAATTCAAACAGCGAGCATTGCCAGTAGGCGTTTCTCCCAATTTGCCCGCAGTTTCCCGCGAGTGCAGTCGCCCGACTAAAGCGCCGTCTTTAATTAACTGAGTAGTAGTCGCGGGAGTGCCTTCATCGTCGTAGAAATAGCTGCCTCGGTGTCCCTCTGGCGCTGCACCGTCGAAAATTTGCAAGTTTTTGGGGCCGAACTGGCGGCCGAGGGTCATAATTTCCAAGATGTCGGGATTTTCGTAGGCCATGTCGGCTTCGGAAAGGTGTCCGAAGGCTTCGTGGACGAATAATCCGCTCAAAATTGGGTCGATGACGACGGTGTAGGTGTTGCCTTGGACGGGGGGTAAGGCTAGGGAATCTACAGCACGCTGGGCGGCGCTGCGAACTTGAACATCGAGATCCGTTAAGTCTTCGTAGGCTTTGCGGGAACCAGTGGTTTCGCGGCCAGTTTGTACGGTTTCCCCGCTGCGGGCTGTGGCGGCAAAGCGCATTTCCATGTCTGCCCAACCTTGTTCGAGCATGGTGCCTTCGGAGGTGGCGAGGATGATGCGCTGGGTGCTGTCGCCGTAGCGCACGGAGATTGTGGCGATGCGGGGGTCAATGCTGCGGAGAATGGCCGCGTAGCGATCGCACAATTGCTTTTTGTCAATTAGGGGAACCAGACGGGGGTCTGTTCCTGTCAGCGGCAGCAAGCAAATGTCTTGTATTGGGCTGACAGGCGCCAAGATCGTTTCTTCTTCGCCGATCAGTTTTGCCGCGGCAATGGCTTCTTCGATTCTTTCGGCGAGGGTGGAAAGTCGGTTAAAGCTGGCAAAGCCCCAGCCGCCTTTGTGACAAGCTCTGACTTGACCGCCTATTGAGACTCCTTCGCTGAGGGTTTCAATTTTTTCGCCCCGCAGCAGGATGTCGGTGCCTTCGGCTTCTTCCAGTCGAATTGCCAAATAATCGACTTGGTGGCGGTAGCGTGCCATTAAGTCTGACAGCAGATTTTTCGAGTCGGCGATCGAGGTGGGCATAAGGAAAGCACGGTGTTTAACTTACTTCATTTTGCACTTTTGTCAGGGCGATCGTGCAAAATATCGCCCCAAGCACGGAGATTGCGACTTATTGGTACGGTTCTGCCAATATCGTTAGTTAACAAATGTGGATATCCTGTGAGTTAGGAGGAAGGTGCAAGAAATTATGCGGGATTTTTTGATCGTGCTGGTGCTTGACTCCTAACTCCTGAACTTTCCTATACATAAATACTTCACCCTTCATGCCTCCGAAGGTGGGTTTATAACTGTGAATACTTACTTTTTACCGACAATAAGCGAAATTTTAGCCTCCGAAGGCCAAGAAAATGACCTGAGTCTCTTTGATGCTAAGTTGGCGGGAGAAAACAACCGCCATCGGTGTCCTGCAAGCCGTGGGGCTTCTCGGCTGAAAGCTGAACACGAATGGTACGGGGCGATCGCAGCTTTGAATCAAATGCTCGATCGGCAAAAAGCAGCACAAAAAACAGATGTCGATCGACAATTTGCTCGATCAAAAATCTCCAATTCCTGTCAGGGATTGGTGTTGTCTGGCCCGTCTTCGGTTTTGACTGACCCTGAGAGGGCCAACGGCTTTGCCAATTGGATTTTTACCAGTATTCCCAATAACGATGCAGCTTTGTGGTCTTTTCGGGCTAGACAAACTTTAGCTTTAATGCCGGCGGCTGATGTGCAAACATCAGCGCCTGCAGCGGCCCCGGCTTTGGCTTTGGCAAGTGGCGATCCCTTAGCCAACGAGCAGTTTTGTTTGGTTTTAACTGCTCGTTTTAGCCTGGTGATGGTTTTGGGTGAAAATTCTGCAGGAATTCCGGCTTTTCTATTTTCTTTCGATCCGCAAGTAGTGGCGAAAGCTTGGGAGGTTTTGCGGCGCAGGGTGACTGAAAGCGAATGTTTGCTTGCCAATTCTGACGGTAGCTTCAATTTACCAGTTAGCAAATTCACTAATAATTCTACTAAATTAGACGCGCTGTTCCAGCAATTTTTGCCTGTGGAACCCCATTATCAAACGGTGATGCAGTTCAGCCGCTTGCTGTTGCATAATTTGCCGGTTGGGAAAGATGAAGCAGGCAGAATAAAGGATGAAAGAATTGATGATTGTTTGAACCCCAGGCATAAAAAGTTATCGGCTACAGATATCAACTGCAAATCTCCAATTCCTCTGGCTACTAAAGAGGTGGAATTGCTACAGGCGATCGCCCACGAAGTCCGCACCCCTTTGGCTACCATTCGCACGCTGACTCGCTTGCTGCTGAAACGTCCCAAACTCGATCCGGTGGTGGTCAAGCGTTTGGAAATGATTGATGCTGAGTGTACCGCTCAGATCGATCGCTTCGGTTTAATTTTCCGCGCCGTGGAATTGGAAATGTCGCACGCTAAAAATTCTGGCGTGCAGCTAACAGCAATGTCCCTCGGTGAAGTGCTACAAAATAGCATTCCCCGCTGGCAAAAACAGGCGAGTGTTCGCAACCACACTTTGGAAGTTATTGTGCCGAAAAAGTTGCCTGCGGTAGTCAGCGATCCGACGATGCTGGATCAGGTTTTAACTAATTTGATTGAGAATTTTACTCGAACTTTGCCTTCCGGGAGTCGCATTCAGGTGGAGGTGACATTAGCCGGCAATCAGTTAAAGTTGCAGTTGGAATCGGAACACCTACCTGAAGGTAATGGCGCATCAACTTTTGCAGCTAAGGCAAATGGTCCTTTGCGATCGATCGGGCCTTTGTTGATGGTGCAGCCGGAGACGGGAAGTTTGAGTTTAAACTTGAGCGTGACTAAGAATTTATTTCGGGCTGCTGGCGGGAAGTTGGTAATTCGCCAGCGGCCCCAAAAGGGTGAGGTGATGACGGTATTTTTGCCGCTGCAATAGTGATTAGTGATTAGTGATTAGTGATTAGTGATTAGTGATTAGTGATTAGTCATTAGTGATTAGTCATTAGTCATTAGTCATTAGTCATTAGTCAATTAAAATCTCAATGACAAACTCGGTTCCTTCTCCCGGTGTAGAAAAACAACTCAGTTTTCCGCCGTGTTTTTCTTCTACAATTTGACGTGCGATCGCCAGTCCTAACCCAGTTCCTTTGCCCACATCTTTAGTGGTAAAGAGATGGTCGAATATACGATTTTTTACCTCGTCTGACATTCCTTTTCCGTTATCGGCGATGGAAATTTTTACCTTTTCACTTTCTACTTGTGTCCGAATAGTGATGTGATTGGGATGGGCTTGAATTTCAGCAAAACTCCGTCCTTGATTCGATTCTTCTAAGGCATCGATCGCATTTGCTAACAAATTCATAAATACTTGGTTTAATTGTCCCAAATAACATTTTACTTTGGGAATCTTGCCGTACTCTTTAATGATTTGAATTTCAGGATGCTTGTCGTTCGCTTTCAGGCGATGGCGTAAAATCATCAAAGTGCTATTGAGTCCTTCGTGGATATTAGCCTCAACTTTATGGGCAGTATCGGCGCGAGAGAAAGTGCGGAGGGAGGTGCTGATGTTTTTGATGCGCTCGCATCCTATTTTCATGGAACTCAACATTTTGGGTAAATCTTCTACTAGATAATCTAAATCTATTTCCTCTGCTTTCTTAATCAATTCTGCTTCCGATGGAGGATACTTTTCTTGATAGAGGCGCAAATAATCAATTAAGTCTTGGACTCCAGCATGAGCTTCATTAATGTTCCCGGCAATGAAACCAACGGGGTTGTTGATTTCATGGGCAACCCCGGCCACTAGATTACCTAATGCTGACATCTTTTCACTTTGGATCATTTGCATCTGAGTTTGCTGAAGTTCATTCAAAGTCTGCTGCACTTGGTGATAAAGGCGGGCATTCTCCAGAGCGATCGCCGCTTGACTAGAGAGAAAATTCAGCACTAGGAGGCGATCGCGACTAAACACCCCACTGGTTATCCGATTTTCTAGATACAAAATGCCGACCAAATTCCCCTGATTTAGAATTGGCAAACCCAGCAAACTCTCTGGTTGATGGTGATCTAAATAATCGTCAATCACAGGCAGATCAGTTTTGAGGTGATCGATGACAACTGCTGCTAGGGTGTTTTTGACATACTGGATTAATTTAACAGGAACGGTGGGATTATTCTCTAGGGGTTCCCTTTGCAGGCTAATGTTTTCCCACGTAGCTATCGCCCGCACTTGCCATTGTTGATCTTGGCAGAGCATCAGTGCACAGCGATCGGCTCCAGAGTTTTGTAGCATGGTTTGGGTCACAATTTGCAGCAACTCATCCAGGTCGATCGTGCTGGAGATCATTTGGGAGATTTGCAGCAGGGTCGTAAAATCTAGAGCATGGTTGATCGAGGTGCTTGAGGTAGTGTGGTGGGTGCCCGAATGAATGGAGTAGGTGGGATTGGTGAGGGTGGATAGGGTTTCTAACATAGTGAAGGGTTGGGCGCACTGTTGTAAGATGGGGCGCAGCAGATCGGGATAACGTTTTTCTAGGTCATCGGTTTTGGCTTTTGCTCCCCAGCGGGCGTAACAATAGTAGGCTTCCTGCATATAGCCTGCGGCGACTTTTTCTTTGCCCCAGTCGAGGTAGAATTTAGCTGCAAGTTCGTGGGCGAGGGCTTCTTCGTTGAGGAATTGGTTTTCTTTAGCGAGGATGATTGCGCGATCGTAAAAATCAGCAGCCTGCCATTTTTGTTCAGCAACACGGGCCATCTCCGCCTCTAAAAGCAGAAATTTGGACAAACAATTTTCAGGACAGTTCTGTGCCCAGATTTGAAGTTGTTCCCTATTCTCTTGAACAACTTCTTGATAATCTTTTGGTAGTTTTTCCGGTACTCCCCCATAAAGTTGCAATACACTCAAAGACTGATAAAAACAATGCAGGACACGTTGAAATTGTCCATAAAGTGTATTAGAAAACTCAGCCGCAGCTACTAACATTTCATAAGCTTTAGCATACTCACCGTAGGTGAAAAACAAAAAGGCTTTAGCGAAATAGTAAGTGCTACTGCCATAGCCATAGCCAATTTCATTGAACGTTGCTAGCGCCGACTCTTCATCAAATGTTTCAGAGCTAAGGCTATACTTCCCTATTGTTAGCCCTTGCAAATTCTCAAGGAGCTTGCACTGAAGAATTAGGGCAAACGCTGTCGTAATCTCCGTCCGTTCCGCAAAGCTGATGTACTTTTCATGTCGAGCCAGCAAACTGTGAATATCGCTGGATACGATCGCCTGCTGCCAGAAACTGAACAGAGCACTGTGATGACACCAAGAAAAATCGCCTACCTCCATTGCCCCCTGATAAGCAGCTTGTTGCAGAACAAGATTAGAACTAACGTGCTTGCGCCAATGGTTGATAAAGTTGCCGAAGGACATATAAATTTTGCCATTCAGGGTGGTGTTATGAAATTTTTCATTCACCTTCAACCCTAAAAGTCCAAACTCATAGCCCAATTCATAGTCTTGGAAGCGTTGACAGAGAATTGTTCCATACCAAACATAAACAAAACCCGCCACATTTGTATTCCCGTATTGCAAACAGAGATTGGTCATGTGTAAAACAACCAGCACTAACAAATCCTGATTAGTTAGGTAAGTAGGCGGTACCATATTCATTAGCAGTTTGATCAGCATCTGGCGTTCTTCATCGACAATGAGTGGTGCGTCGATTAGTCCTGCAACTGCGCGCTGATTTAAGGTTTTTTTAACTTCCAGAGCCATCCCTTCTAACTCGGCTTCATTTGGCATAATTGCCAGTTCTAAGCCTAACAGTTTCAGTCCTTCAATTCCTACCTGAATCGCCTTTTGATACAGGGCTTTATTTTGATAATGGGTTAGCTGAATAGCAATAATTTTAGCTCGATCAAGAATATATTTAGCAGAGCTAAATGCGAGGTCTGTCAACTTTTCAGCTTCCTCAAAATTTCCAGCCAAAAATTCAGCTTCAAGGCTTTCTAAATACATCGTAAATGTTAATCTATAGGCAGATTCCCAGTTATTGCTGGGTAGGAAACTTAAACCGAAAGCGAGATATCTTGTCGCCGATTCATAAGCCGTTGAGAGTTTGGCTCTCTGCCCTGCAAAGAGGCTAATTTTAGCAAGCCTTGTTCGTTCTTCTTGCTGCGTTATTAGCTCGGAGCCAATGATAAAATGATTAATAATATCGAACACTTCTTCTCCTCTTTCAACTTCGGAGAAATTCGGAAGAAGTAACTGTCCTATTCTGAGATGGGTTGCTTGCTTTTGGTCATCAGGAATTAATGAATAAGCAGCTTGCTGAACCCGATCGTGTAGAAACTTGTAGTGAGGTAATTGAGCTGCTGTCGTTGGCAATGCAGAGCTGGTTGTCCGCTCTTCTTTTCCTAGATAAAACTTGTAAATTTCACTGGTTGGTAAGATGAATCCTTCTTGCAATGATTTCCATAAATCCGCAGCAGTTTCTTCCGGTGACTTCTCGCTGACTACCGCCAATGTATTCAAATCAAAGTGCGCTCCTATGCACGCAGCCAACTTCAGCACATCCTGAGTTTCTGGTGGCAACTTCTGCAATTGCACCGCCATAAACTCCACTACATCATCGGTGATAGTTAGGGCTTTGACTTTGGCGATATCGCACTGCCACCCCCCTGTTATCCCCCTCTCTCTCCCCTGGGAAAGGGGGGTGGGGTCAAACACAATCAGCCCATCTTCCTGTAGCGCCCTGAGAAATTGCGTGGCAAAAAATGGATTGCCTTTGGTTTGTTGATAAGCTAACTCGGTTAATGGCTGAGCCAGAATGCGATCGCACGAGAGGGTATCTGCTATCAAATCGTTAATATCGGCTTGACTCAGAGGTTGCAAGGTAATAGTATTTACCGTTACTTGGGATTTTTCCATCTCTGCTACTGCCAACATAAATGGATGAGCTGGGGATACTTCGTTATCCCGATAGGCTCCAATTACCAGCAAATTTTGACTATCTTTTTCACTCATCAACACTTGCAAAAGCTTCAGGGATGCTGAATCTGACCATTGCAAATCATCTAAAAAAATCACTAAGGGATGTTCTTTTGTAGCAAAAACCGAGATAAATTTTTGAAATAGTAAATTGAAACGATTTTCGGCGGCACTTCCCGAAAGTTCAGAGACAGGCTGTTGTTTACCAATAATTCGTTCTAATTCAGGAATTACTTCTACAATAACTTGACCATTTTCGCCAAGAGCCTTGATAATTTTCCTTTGCCATCGTTTGAGCTGAGCGTCGCTTTCTGAGAGTAATTGATCCATTAAATCTCGGAAGGCTTGCACAAAAGCACTAAAGGGAATGTTACGTTGAAATTGGTCGTATTTGCCTTTGATAAAATAACCGCGTTGGCGAACAATGGGTTTGTGAATTTCGTTGACTACAGCGGTTTTCCCAATGCCGGAAAATCCGGCAACTAGCATCATTTCGCTGCGGGATAAATTCGAGTCACGCCACTCCTCCTTAATCAAAAGGAGGTCTTCTTTTCCCTCGTTTCTATCGGTTATAGGCTCTTTTGGGGAAGGAGAATTAGAGGGGTTTGCTACTCGATCGAATGCTGCTAATAATGCAGCGACTTCGGTTGCTCTGCCGTAGAGTTTTTCGGGTATGATAAAGCGATCGCAAAAATCTCGCCGCCCAATGGCAAAACTCTCAATTTTACCTGTCTCATTGAGTTGTTGCAAACAAGTTTTTAAATCGGCTTTCAGCCCTAATGCACTCTGATACCGAGCTTCGGCATTTTTTTCCATCAATTTGCTGACCATCTCCGAGAGAACAAGGGGAATTTTGGGGTTAATTTCATGTACAAATGGTGGGTGCTGGGCAATGTGACAGTGGATCAATTCCATCGGATCGCTGGATTGAAATGGCAATTTTCCTGTCAGCAATTCGTAAAAAGTTACACCTAGTGAATAAAAGTCGGTGCGGTAGTCAAGGCCGCGATTCATTCTTCCTGTTTGTTCGGGAGATAAGTAGCTTAATGTTCCTTCGATCACGTTAGGACTCATCAGCATTTGAGTTTCTCGCGGCAGCAAAGATGCAATACTAAAGTCAATGAGTTTGACTTGTTTAGTCTCAGGATTTATTAAAATATTGGCGGGTTTAATGTCTTTGTGAATTATGCGGTGGCGATAAAGTATATCTAATGTGTTGCTTAGGTCGATCGCAATTTGGAAAAAATCAACCAGAGATTGCACGGCTTTTCCTTTCCCCGTCCATTCCTTCAGAGAAATTCCCCCGAAGTCTTCCACAATCAGCGCATAGCCGTTGCGGTAGGGTTCCAAGCTGTAGGTTTGGATGATTCCGGGTAAATTCAGGTTTTTGGCGATCGTGTATTGATTGCGAAAATGCAAGAGTTCGCTGAAGCTGGGATACTCGTTCCGCAAGACTTTGATGGCGACCGGTTTTTGGTCCGAGAGGCGAATTCCGCGATAAACTAGGGTGCGAGTGCCTGAGTAAATTCGAGCGAGAATTTGATAGCCAGTTAATTCTATCATAACAATAATTATTTCGCTATTAAAATATTTTATTTTACTATTATAATCTACTGCAAATCAGATTATACCTTCGTATCCATACTTAAAAATACAATAAATTTTACAGCCAGCGAACAGCTAACAGTTAACGGTTAAGTGAATTCACTTAACTGTTAACTGTTAACCGCATTCACTTAACCGAATTCATTCTCGCTTTCAAGGCATCTCGCGCTTGTTCTCGATCGTCAAAATGGACTTTTTCGGTGCCCAAAATTTGATAATCTTCGTGTCCCTTTCCTGCAATCAGCACGCCATCTCCCGGTTTAGCTTCCATAATAGCAGTGCGAATTGCAGCGGCTCGATCGCACATCACGATCGGCTTTACTGCGGCGGGAATTCCTGCTAAAACATCCTCCAAAATGCGATCGGGATTTTCAGTGCGCGGATTGTCGGAAGTAACAACCGCTAAATCAGCTAATTGTGCAACGATTTTACCCATGATCGGCCGCTTAGTGCGATCGCGATCGCCACCGCAGCCAAACACGCAAATCATCTGACCCGGAATAAACGGCCGCGACGCCTTCAACAAGTTCTCCAAACTGTCTGGAGTGTGCGCGTAATCCACAATAACGCTAATATCTTGGTCGGGACTAATTTGCACCCGTTCCATCCGTCCCGGAACTCCTGAAAACTGAGATAACTTCTCCACAATTGCGGACAAATCTAAACCCAATTCTAAAACAGCACCAACAGCAGCCAACATATTTGATAAATTGAACTGACCAACTAAAGGCAAAGAAAAAGCTGTTTCACCCTTGGGAGTGTGCAGCATTCCCTTAACTCCATTGGGCTGATACTCCAAATCAAAAGCATACAAATCTGCGGTTTTCAGAACAGTGCTGTAACTCCAAACTAGGTCGGACTTTAAACTTTCAACTATCCGCTGCCCGTAGGGGTCGTCAATATTAATTACAGCGCGCTTTTTGAGATAATCCGAACTAAATAAAAGCGATTTTGCCTCAAAATAATCTTCCATATCGCGGTGATAATCGAGATGATCTTGAGTCAAATTTGTAAAGACAGCAACTTCAAAACTACACCCCAAAACTCGCTGCTGCGCTAAAGCGTGGGAACTGACTTCCATCACCCCGTGTTTGCATCCGGCGACTACAGCTTCTGCTAATTGCTTTTGCAGGTCAACTGCAAAAGGTGTGGTGTAAAGTGCAGTTTGTTGGAAGCCCGGCCAGCGAGTATAAAGCGTGCCGAAAATCGCCGTCGGCAACTGCATTTGATTGAGCAAAAATTCGATTAAATGAGTTGTGGTAGTTTTGCCGTTAGTCCCGGTAACGCCGACAAGTTTTAATTTGCTAGCTGGATTGCCGTAAAAAGCAGTTGCTATTTGACCGCAAACTTGAGCCATATCCGCTGCTGCGATGACGCAACTACCCCCGTCTTCGGAAGGTGTCTTCTCGGCTGCTTGGGTGGAAATTATGGCGGCAACTGCACCAGATTCGATCGCACTTTGCCAAAAATCTCCGCCATCTACCCGAGTTCCCGGCATTCCCAAAAACAAATCACCCGCCTCACAAGCGTGGGAATTAGTGGATAAACCCTTGACTTCGGCATCGAGGGCGGGATGTTGCGCGTCAAAGGAAATGCTGGGAACTGCTGCTAATAATTCTCTCAATTTCATCTAAAAAACTCCTCGCTTGAATGTCTTGAATATGACTGGCGGAACACATTGTTTGAGCCATTCTCTACAGGTTTTTGCTGTATGCGGTGCAAACCCTACGTTTTTTTATGCGCGGTGTAAAACCTATCGGCCTAGAGTAAGCTGCACACCGAGCACCCTGAAGTCAGGATTAAAACCTGAGTTTTTGGGTAAATCGTATTATTGTGATCGATCGATTTGCAAATATTTCTGTAACATTTGCTCCAATTGGGCGACACTACAGCGGGGAGAAGGACGGGGTAACAGTTCTTCAGTGGAGAATGCAGCCTCGCCAACAGAATTTATTGGCTGCGGCTGCACTTTAAACAAAACTGGAACTTCGTACTGATAAGCTTGAAACCAGTCCTCGCGTTCAGTAATATCTCGGACTTCGAGTTGAAACTTGACACTTTCAATCTGTTCGAGTTTTTCTTGCAACCCTTCACACAAGTGGCATCCGGGTTTGCTGTACAAAATCAATCGCATCATAACAGTAATATTAAACTCGATCTTAAATTCTCAAACCGGCGATCGCCAGTTGGCGAACTCAACGCGAGTAAGACGCAACTCACGGCTTTATTGGTCGCAATGCGCGATCGAAGTTATCTTAGCATTGGCAGCGAACAGATTACCGCGCTTGACAATCAAAACACTACAACCCCATCCCTCTTTTTCTTCTCTTCCTCTGTGCCCTCTGCGCCTCTGCGGTAAAAAAATAAATCTAGTTCACCAATGAAAGAGTTAAATTTATTCACATAACCTAATTGTAAACTCCACCTTGACTAATAAATCAATCTTTAGTATAGTATATAAATATCCCTACATAAAGGAGGCAGTATGGACTGCACCGAATACGCAGAAGCCAAGCGAAAAGCAGCTAAAAAAATTAGCGCCGACATTCGAGAACGCTGGAACAATCGCATCGTGACGCGAGGATTGCACTTGATGGGAGAAGCGGGGGCAGTGCAGTATTTGGCTGATTACGGGCGGGGAATTGGAACGGCAAAAGTTATTGGTTTTGCACTGTGCGCGGAGTCGGAAGGATACCCGGAAATGGCGATCGGCTTTTGGAAAAGAGCGTTTGAATTGGAAACCGGAGAAAAGCCGATCGCCCTCAATACTCCAAACAAATCTAGCACCAATCTTGCTGCTGCAAAATCAGCTACCGCTGCCAACATAGAGACTGTTAATAACCCCGTAGTTCCCGAATTACCACCGCACTTACAGCCGGGAAGGATTGTCACCATGCAGCCGGTTGACGCGCCGAGTGAACGTTCTTATTACATCGAAAATCCCGATTATTGGGGACAGCCAAAACGCGACGGCAATCGAGTAGTGGTCATCGCGACGCCAGATAAAGTATACTACCAATCGCGATCGACTAACCTGCGGCAACAAGCATCGGTTGAGATCGATCGCACATTAATCGACACAGCCGCTAAAATTGGCACCTTTGTTTTAGACGGCGAACTGTATTACAAAAGCTGTACAGGCAGCGAACACCGTACCGGGGCGCAAGCTGCTACAGTTAATATTGAAAGCGGTTTTCCGACTACTCAGCCCAGCGCAATTTATGCCATTTTTAAAAGTTTGTTTTTCAAAGGCAATGATTTAACTCCCGTGGCAGAATCCGAACGAATTGCAGTGGGAGTTGAAGTTGGCGAAATGCTGGCGAATTTATCCCCAGCCTTTGAAGTTGTACCGACATTTCGCACCACCGCCGAAAAGCTATTCCTGGCAAATCAGCAGGAATCCGAAAATAAAGAAGGCGAAGTTTGGGTGTTGCACAACTGTCACTATGTCGGGGGAAAAGATGTTAAGAAATATCCGATGGTGAGAACTAAATACTGTCAAGAACACGATTTGTTTATTGTGGGTTTGACGGCGACCAAAGTTGCGGGGCGGCCGTTTAGCGCCGTCAAAGTAGCGCAAGAAATTGAGGGCAAATTAGTCCCAGTAGGAACTGTGGGAACCGGGTTTAGCGCGGAGGAAATGCAGGAAATTGCCCGACTCTACGAGGCTAACCCCAAAAGTGTCAAAATTAAAGTGCGATCGCAGGGTTTGACGGAAAGTGGCAAATTATGGCACGCACGATTTCTGGAGTTTTGTTAAATTTGTAGGGAAACGGCACTGCCGTTTTCTTCCCCAAATATGCGAGTTCCAACACATAGTATCAGATAAAATCAGCCGAGTAAAAATCAATGGTTATCAGCAAAAACAATTTCTACATTTCTCCAGAAGAGTACCTAGAAGGCGAGCGAGTAAGCCCGATCAAACACGAATACAGACGCGGACACGTTTATGCAATGACAGGGGCAAAAAAGCCTCATATTGTTATTGGTAGTAATTTAGTTAGGCTGCTGGGAAATCATCTTCTGAATACACCCTGCTTAGTTTTATCATCAGATATAAAAGTCCGACTGGAAGAGGCAAATTGCTATTACTATCCTGATGTAGCGGTGACTTGCGGCGAAAGAGATACCTCAAATACTGAAGATTTCATTTTATATCCATCTTTAGTAGTTGAGGTATTGTCGCCCTCAACAGCAGCTTTCGACAGAGGCGATAAATTTGCCGATTACCAAACTTCTCCGAGTTTGCAAGAATACGTACTCATCACTCAATCTGAGATTAAAATTGAGTGCTTTCGGCTGAATGAGTCAGGAAATTGGGTTTCTCAAACTTACGGACAAGGAGATAGAGTAGAATTTGTTAGTGCGAATTTTAGTTGTGCAATTAGCGAAATTTATCAAAAAGTCCCCGGCATCATATTGTGATGTATGAAAAACAACTTTCTTTGGTTCGTAGTCAGGAATGCAAGTCCTTCTTCTGAGGACTTCCGTCCTCACTACGAACCAAAACGATAGCTAACCAATAGAAAAAACAATGATTAAAATCTTACACCTTTCAGACATTCACATGGGAAGCGGCTTTTCCCACGGCCGGATTAATCCAGAAACTGGTTTAAATACGCGACTGGAAGACTTCGCGGCGACGCTGAGTAAATGTATGGATAGAGCAATTTCTGAACCCGTAGATTTAGTCATATTCGGCGGCGATGCTTTCCCAGATTCGACGCCTCCACCGTTTGTCAAAGAGGCTTTTGCTCGCCAATTCAGCCGCTTGGTTGACGCGCAAATTCCGACTGTTTTGCTAGTAGGAAATCACGACCAACATTCTCAGGGACAAGGTGGCGCGAGTTTGGGAATTTATCGGACTTTGGGAATACCTAAGTTTATTGTAGGCGATCGCCTGGACACTCACCTCATTCAAACCCGCAGCGGGCCAGTACAGGTGGTTACTTTGCCTTGGTTGACTCGATCGACCTTAATGACGCGATCCGAGACTGAAAGCCTGTCTATGGGCGATGTTAACCAATTATTAACCGAAAAACTGACGATCGCAATGGAAGGCGAAATTCGCCGCCTAAACCCCGACATACCAACCGTACTTTTAGCGCACTTAATGGCAGATAAAGCAAGTCTGGGTGCCGAACGTTTTTTAGCAGTTGGCAAAGGTTTTAACATTCCCGTTTCCATGCTAACTCGCCCTTGTTTTGATTACGTTGCTCTCGGCCACGTTCACAAACACCAAAATCTCAATGCTTCCAACAATCCGCCAGTAATTTATCCCGGAAGTATCGAACGAGTTGATTTTAGCGAAGAGAAAGAAGATAAAGGTTTTGTGTTAGTTAATTTGGAACGGGGAAAAGCTGAGTGGGAATTTTGCACTTTGCCCGTGCGGGTGTTTCAGACGATTAAAGTGAATGTTTCCGAATCGGAAAATCCGCAAGCCGAGTTAGTTAAAGCTATTGGCAAGAAAGAGATACAAGATGCGGTTGTGAGATTGATTTACCAATTGCGATCGGAACAATTAGATTTAATCGACAATGCTGAATTGCACATACTTCTGGGCGAAGCGCACAGCTACACAATTCAGCCGGAATTAGTCAGTCAGTTAGCGAGGCCGCGCTTGCCAGAATTGAATGCTAATAATAGTATAGAACCGTTAGAAGCTTTGAAAACTTATCTGGCAAGTCGCGAAGATTTGAAAGATGTTGCTGAGAGTATGTTAGAGGCGGCACAAGGTTTGTTGGGCAATACGGAAGAAGTTTTGGTGGAATTTTAAGTCAATAATCGCGCATCTAATTACAAAATGATTTTGCTGCCCAATATTGTAGGGTGGGCATCTTGCCCGCCCTAAATATACTATTTAACTCCCCAAAATCTCACCCACCGCCAACCGAGTTCCATTGGCAAAATCCACCCCCGACTGCACCTTTTTCCCCGCTAACTGCACCTCCCGCAACAATAATAAACCATCACCGGTTTGGACGATCGCTCCCAACCCCTTCACAACCTTAACAACTTCCCCATTCGCGCCCGATAACTGGGCTAAAACAGGCCATTCGCGTTCCAAAACTCTCAAATCCGCTGGCATTTGCAGCCAATATTCCGGCCCGACGGGCACAGTAGCTATCACCTTCAGAGAATTGCCGCGAAAAGTCGTCGTGCAATCCGGGAAAAAGCCCCTAACTTGATTGTGAAGGGCGATCGCACTTTTCGACCAATCCAGCACATAATCTGCACTCTTAATCATCGGTGCGTAAGTCGCCTCAGCATCATCTTGAACAACAGCTTTAACCTTATCGTCTCTCAATTTCACCAAAGTTTCTATCAACAAATCCGCCCCAACTTCCGCCAACCTATCCGCCAAAGAATCAGCATTATCCAACAGCGAAATACCAGCAAAAGCCTTCAATAGCATCGCCCCAGTATCCATCCCAGCATCCATCAGCATAGTAGTAATTCCAGTTGTCTTTTCCCCGTCAAAAAGACAGCGCTGAATCGGCGCGGCACCGCGATACTTCGGCAAAATTGAACCGTGAACGTTAACGCAACCCAAACTAGGAATATCCAGAATTTCTTGAGAAAGAATTTGGCCGTAAGCCACCACCACAAACACATCCGCCGCCGCTTCTCGCAACTTAGCAAGCGTTTCCGCATCTTTCTTAATTCGCTGCGGCTGCCAAACCGGGAGACTGTGATTTAAAGCCACATCTTTTACAGGTGAAGGCATCAATTGATTCCCTCTTCCCCGACGTTTGTCCGGCTGAGTCACCACACCCACAACCTCGCATTCTGGGTGACTTAGCAAACTGGATAAAGTAGGAACAGCAAAATCGGGAGTGCCAAAAAAGACAATTTTCATAGATTTTTAGTTAAGTACATAGGTTTTTTGAATGATTAGTAATTCATTCATGGTATCATTTTAAGCTGCCGCGGTTGTGACAGCAAGATTTTTATCTGTATACTAAATCTAAAATCTACTGACAGATTCTTTTTTATACGTACCGATTGGCTGATTGGTAATAATTGAGTAGAGAACATCCGGGTCTAAATCGGCTCCATTTTCCCAATAAATAGTTCCCAAATCTGGATTAACTTTGACTTTAACAAAGTAACTAAGGTCTTCTAAAGGGGAAAAAATTCCCGTAAATTCAATCAGTTTACTGATATCAACAACTCCCTCTATATCGTCTTCAAACTTGAGATGTAGTTGATATAATTCAAACGGCTTAACCGAGATAATATCTTTAAGCATTTTCTACTCCAACGGTGTGATAGGCTCTAAAGGAGATTGAACTCTAGCTAGTTGCCAGTTTTGCATTAGTTCTGTCTGATGAATAGCCGCCCATTCTATAACTAGACCTAAGATGCGGGGGGAAAGTTTACCTTCTAAAATCGAAAGAGTTTCGATATCAATGATAGCTTTTTGTTGATTGTAGCGGACGTGAAAATGTGGAGGCGGGTGGTCTTTGTAGTACATGGTGATGATGATACCTAAAAAACGGCTAATTTCTGGCATTATCTCGCCTTCTCCATTATCGGTTGGAAAATGATTCCTGAATTGTTCATTATATACCGAATGAAATCTATTGACGGTTGTTTAGCGAATCTGTTGGCTGTAACGAAGTATTTTCCTAGAAAAACCCGGTTTCTACCCACTCATCGCCACTTCCCCGAAATAAAAATTGAGCGCTAACGCACTACCGGAAAATGAAATAGAGCAAAAAAGCAAAGAAGATTACACACAGGCAAGACCCCCCTCCGCTATCTTCTTCCTCCCGGTGCAAAGGTTCCGCTGGTGCTGGTTTACCTTGACGTTCTCTTGCTTCTGCTTCCCGGCGCAAACGTTCGACTTCTGCTTCCCGGCGCAAACGTTCGGCTTCGGCTTTCCGCTGTTGACGTTCGCTTTCTTCTGCTTCCCGGCGCAAATGTTCGGCTTCGGCTTCCGGCTGGAGAGCCAAAGCCTCCACTACACGAAAACCCCTGTGCAAGTTCGAGTAGCCCGCAGAGAGGTAGTTGCGGTTGCCAGCACGGCAAAAGACCGCATAGTCGAACCACGAACCCCCACGCTGCACCCGATTATTATCTCCGCCAGTTCCCCTGGAACTACCATCGGATGGTGCGCCGTTATAATTGCCATGCCAAGGATCAGCACACCATTCCCAAACATTCCCGTGCATATCGTATAAACCAAAGGCATTCGGCGGAAAACTCCCCACTGGCGTTGTTTCTTGGCGATAAAGTCCTTTGGGTGCCCAACTGTAGGGAACATTGCCATCATAATTAACTAAATCTGGGGTAATTGTTGGACCAAAGTGAAAAGGTGTTGTTGTATCTGCGCGACAAGCATATTCCCATTGGGCCTCACTCGGCAAACGATAGGTTTTCCCTGTTTTCTCCCGTAGCTTCTGACAAAAAATTACAGCATCATGCCAGGATACATTTTCTACAGGCCGCTTCGCACCTTTAAAATGAGAAGGGTTATTTCCCATCACAGCTTGCCATTGTTCTTGGGTAATGGGATATTTTCCGATATAAAATGGTTGGGCAAAAGTGACCTGATGTTGCGGGCGTTCATTATCATTACCTTCTCCCGACGGTGAACCCATCATAAAACTACCCGCTGGGATATGCACCATTTCCAGCTTCACCCCATTGCCTAAATCTTCGTCTTTCTGATAAGCTTTCCCCGACTGCTTGCTACTTCGTTTTCCATTCTTGTCCACCGTAATGATTTCAAAAGTAAATTCTTTACTTTTACTGGCTTTTTCCTGCCGGCGCAAACGTTCGGCTTCGGCTTCCCGCTGTTGACGTTCGCTTTCTTCTGCTTCCCGGCGTTGAATCTTTACTTCCGCTTCCTGGTTTCTATCCTTTAATACACCCAAAGCAACATCGCGAGTGTGCGAAACACCTGGTAAACTCGGATTGAGTTGCAAGGCCAGATTAAAATCTTCAACTGCCTGTTCTAACTGTCCTAATTTATGATAAACTAGCCCGCGATGATGGTAAGTATGAGCATCATTAGGATTTAATCGCAGTACCCGGTCAAAATCTGCGATAGCGCCCTCATAATCGCCAACTTGATAATAAGCCAAACCGCGCTGAATATTCGCGTCTAAGCGAGAACTATCTAACTGTAAAACTTGATAAAAATCTGTAATTGCCGAGGAATATTCCCCATTGTTTGACCGTTGTAAACCCCGTTGCCAACAAGACTCGATCGCGCTTAGTTGTAAATCCGCCCCCAAACCTTGCAAACATTGATTTAGCTTGGTTACATAGGGCAAATCATCAATGGTTAAAGCCGCAGCCAAAGCATTTAATAACTGACTTTGTTCTGGAATCGGCAAACCATGCAGCTTTAACCAATCTTGGACAGACAAATATAACTGTGCTGCGGCCCACTGCTTGTCAGCCAAACTCAACAGAGATACAGCTAAATCCAAACGCAAATCAGGAATTAATGCGGACTGTTCTTCAGCCAAGTTGTCATATAATGCCTGATAATAACCCACTGCAATTTCTATGACAGTCTCCTGTTCCTCTGCGGGCATTTTTGCCAACATTTCCGGGAGTAACTGCGGCAGCAAAGGTGTTTTTTGCTCGTTTGGAGGCAGAAACATCAGACAATATTCATCAACAATTAACCCCGCGATTAAAGCATGGAGTATTCCCATAAATTCTGCCAAATCATTGTAATCATTTTTGTGCAAATGATAAGGGCGATGAATTTCGCTTAAATCTTCTCCTTCCTCTAGGGCACCGCGTTCAATTTCCGAAATTCGTAAATTTTGCTGATAGCCTTGAACTGTTTCCTCACCATAACGGCTATCAAAATCAGCCACAGGCTTACCAGAGTCAATATACGCTTGTCGTTTCCCTTGCCAATTCACAGCCCGTTGTTTGGCACAATCATACAATACCTCAACCCAAGGTAACTTATTAATTGGGGTCTGGTAGCGATATTTTTTAAAATTAATATGCCAAAAGCCAAAGCGCAAATAAAAGTCATCGGGCGTGGCGGATGAGTCTAAAATGAGTGTGGGAATTACCCGCAAACCTGCAAATAAGTTTTCCGCCGCCGCTTCTTCCCGAAAAACATTACTCCGCCAATAACCGCCCATAAATTGCACTGGCCGGCCCTCGGTGATATACTTGTCTAGGAAGTTTCGCAGATAATTGCTTAAAAATTCCTCAGATACCGGAAAGTTTTGATTTGGTCTAGCAGCATCGTGAGTCAAGACTGGCGGTGATAAGAAAACTCGTAAAATGGGTGTATCTTCGGGGTTGATGTTGGCAATAATGTTTTCGGCAGTGACTAAAATTGGGGAATTTTCTAAGTTTTTTTGTTTGACAATGGTGGCAATTGCTGTTTCGCGATTTGCCTGAGCAATCTCTCGTGCTAAGAGAGAATCTAACTGTTTTAATTCTAGTTGGAGTTGACGCTGTTCGGCGATGCAGAATTTTTGCAATTCGGCGCGCAATACTTCTAGTTGGGCGCTGTGTTCGCGGTTGAGTTGGCCTTCATTGGCTTGAAAATCCCAATTTAATTGCGCTAATTTATCTTGTAACTCGCGGTTAAGCATACCTTCATTGCCTTGAAAAGCAATATTCATTTCTGCGAGGTATTCCTGTAAACCTCGGTTTAATTCGCCTTCTTCCCTTGTGACATCAAGGGTGGCTTGATGTTGCAAGGCTTGGAGAATAGAAATATTTTCTTGTAGCTTTATTTGTTTGTTAGCGTTTTCTGAATTAATCTTGGCAATAGAAATCGCCGTGTCTGCATTGATGTTAGCAATAGAGAGGGCGGTTTCAGCTTGGATATCTGCTTGATATTTTGTCGAAAAAAGTTTCGCATTAGCATCATCTCTAATCTGAACCAAAACACTTTTTTTTCCTGGCAATGCTTTCGTCATAAAAAATTGCTCCTATTTTGTATGGTTAAGGTTTGATCAACAAGATATTGATGGAATCTAAGCGTTTTTTGGGGCTGTTGCTGGGGTGTGGGCGGGTTTATTCAGATGATTGGTGGGTGGCACAATTGAGCGGTGAACCAGTCCCTACGGATTTTATTGAAGATTATACCAATAATTTTACCATTCATGTAGGAGCGGGTTCATCCACATATTTGCTACCCATCGACAAACGATCAAAACCCCCCCACCCCTCTTTGGGATTTTTAATGGCGACGCACCCTAGGACTGCTTGATTAAAGTGAGAGAGGGGTGTTCCGAAGGACGATCGCCTACAATCTATAGGTGGTAAAGTTGTCAAAATTTCGATCATATCTCCTCGAACATGGAAAAACCGTCAAATCTCCTGCTGAAACTCAGCCGCAGCTTATTTGCCGACACCGCCGAACAAGAAAAGTTTATTCATGCCGTCACCAATCCGCAAGCTTTTAATCCTGCTATCTTGTGGGTGCAACCAAAACCAACAGAAAACTCATTTTATCTCGAAATTCCCGTTTCTTGGCAACCGCAATTTGTAGATAGACTGGCATTAGAATCCCAGCCGGGAAAACATTCCTTACATCAAGCAGGACATTACTACTGTCTAGACTTTTCCTCAATCTTCGCCGCCTCCACCTTATTAACAATATCGCAGCCAATCAAAGTAATCTTAGATATGTGCGTCGCCCCTGGAGGAAAAAGTATATTTGCCTGGAAAACATTAAACCCAGAATTGCTGTTGTGCAACGAAGCCATAGGCAAAGGCATGGGAATGTTGATCTCTAATTTAAGACGCTGCCAAATTCTACCATCCGCCACCGCCAACGTCGATTCAAAAATACTTGCCGAAAAGATGCCACAAACGGCTAATTTAGTAATAGTAGATGCTCCTTGTACTGGTCAATCACTCTTAGCAAAAGGAGACAAAGCACCCGGCTGCTTTCATAATGTCACCATCAACAGCAATGCCAACCGCCAAAAAAGAATTTTAGCCAATTCTGCTAAAATTGTAGCGCCCCAAGGTTATCTTGCATACATGACCTGCACTTATTCAACCGCAGAAAATGAACAAGTCAGCGAATGGCTGTTAAGCAAATTCCCCGAATTTCAGTCAGTCACTGTTCGTCATTTAGAAAAATATCGATCGCACCTGACAGAAATTCCTTGCTATCGGATGTGGCCACAAGATAGACTAGGAGCTGGAGCTTCCACCGTTTTGTTTCAAAACACCTCGGATGGAGAAAGAAATCCGCTACCAGCAGATTTTCTAGATTTAGCTCGTTTTACCAACCTCTAACTATCGGCGTCCATCCCCGTTCATCTGCGGTTAAAAAAGTCTTCTTCCCTGAATCTAACTAAAAAATGATATTATCCAAATTATCCAAAGCAATTAAAAGACCACTCCAACTAGCGATCGGCATTTTACTTACCTTAAATCTGCTAATATTAAGCGGCTGTCAAAACAGCACAACACCCGCAGCCAAAAACGGCGAACCACTCGAAATCACACTGTGGCACGGCATCAATCCTCCGCCAAATCGCGACGTATTTCAAACCCTTACAGACAAATTCAACCAAACACATCCTAACATCGAGATCAAACCAGTTTACATCGGTCAGCCCGACCAACAACTACCAAAAATACTAACAGCAATAGTTGGAAATGCACCGCCTGATTTGTTGTGGAATGGCCCCTCAATTGCAGGAAAACTAGCAGAACTCGACGCAATTGAACCCTTAGAAAACTGGCTCGACAGATCGCCCCGGAAAGCCGAAATTGACCCGGCACTCTTCGAGTCAATGGAACTTGGCGGACATACTTGGTCAGTTCCCCTAGGCACAAACAACGTCGCCATATTTTACCGTCCCAGCTTATTTGCAGCAGCAGGAATCAAAGAAGTGCCGCAGAATTGGGCGCAATTAAAGCAAGTAGCCCGATCGCTCACGCGAGACACGAACGGAGACGGCCGCACAGACCAACACGGCATAGTGCTCCCCCTAGGCAAAGGAGAATGGACAGTATTTACCTGGCTGCCATTCATGTTCAGCGCAGGCGGCGAACTCAAAGGCAAAATACCTCAAAGTCCTGTACCTCAAATAGATAATCCCGGTTCTCAGGCCACCTTAGAATTGTGGAGCGACTTGTTAAAAGAAGGTTCAGCAATATTGTCAGCACCCGAACGCGGTTACGAACTCGACAATTTCATCGCCGGGAAAGTCGCCATGCAAATCACCGGGCCGTGGACGCTAGCACAGTTGCAGCAAAGCGCGATCGACTACGCAGCAATGCCTTTACCGATGCTCAAACGCCCCGCAGCCGTCGTAGGGGGTGAAAACATATTTTTAATGAAAACCTCGCCAGAACGAGAGCGAGCAGCCCTAGTATTCTTAGAATACGTTATAGGTGAAGAATTCCAAACAGCATGGGCATTGGGAACAGGTTACTTGCCCATTAACTTAAAATCGAGACAGAGCCAAGCTTATCAAAGCTTTGTGGAAAAAAACCCTGTTTTGCGAGTATTTTTAGAACAAATGAACTCAGCCAGAGCGCGACCCATTATATCAGGTTACTCCCGCCTATCAGAAAACCTCGGTCGCGCCATAGAGGCAACCCTTCTCGGCCGCAACCCCCAAGACGCCCTTCAAGAATCTCAAGAGCGTTTGACACTAACCTTAGATATTACAACAGCCAAAGAGAAATAGACAATAAAAAATATTTTTTTTAGCTGTAAATTATCCGCTTTGACTGTATTCGAGCGACAGACTTGAAGCCTCGATTGATTGGTTAAAAATCTAGTGAAAATCACTACAGCCTGCAATTCTAATCAGAAACCGTGTTTCTTGCCCCAAACTTACCGAAAAGCAGAGATTTTACGTCGCTGTTATTGGTATTTTAGGTATTTTAGGTATTTTAGGTATTATTGAGCATCGTGCAAGATGTTAGGGTGAATAGAGTTACGATCGCCCGACACAAAAAGACACCCGCTGTCGCTCGGTAATAAATTTTTAACAAAAACCAAAAATTTCCAAACCAATTGCTTAGCCATTAGAGATATATTTACAAAAAAGCGATACTCCCGAAATTCATGGGCAGATTTGATCGAACAAAAAAACCACTCCCTCAACGGCACCACAAAAAGTTAGCTCAAAAGCTTCTCCCACTACCTACCACTCATGACCTACCATCACTTAATAGAAACATTTTCTCTACCCTCTGCCTGTCCCGTGCCACCTACTGAGACCCCAACAACCGTCCACCTTTTCCCCAAACGACCATGCAGACAAAGTTCCTTAATGCAATCAAAGGACATTCCTGGCGGTACTTCCTCGCAGTAGGCGCGATCGCCCTGGTCTACTATTGGGCGTCGCAATTCGCCATTTCCACCCTCACCCTCAGTTCAGAAATTTACCCGATGTGGCCAGCAGCAGGAATTGCCCAAGTCGCCCTGCTGCTGTTTGGGCGGCAACTGTGGCCGGGAATCGCGATCGGAGGCTTCCTGTTCAGCATGAACGTACCGTCGGCCAACATCGCCACGGCATTGATCTCGGCAGGCGCCAGAAGCCTGCAAGCGTGGACGGGAACTTATCTACTCCAGGGCATTAACTTTAGCGCCGGGCTCGATCGGCTCAAAGACGTTTTAGGAATAGTCGGGCTAGCAGCCTTGGGATCTACCCTGATCAGCTCCACAATCGGCAGCATCCTCGTATGTCTGAGTGGTATATCTAGCTGGAGCGATTTTGGCACGATTTGGGGGACTTGGTGGGTGGGAGACGCTATGGGAATTTTGCTCGTCGCCCCGCTGCTACTGACGTGGCAACAATTGCCCAAAGTCCCCACCCATCGCAAACAGATAGCTGAACAAGCGATTTGGCTGCTGCTGCTACTAGCAGTCGGCTGGCTCGTCTTTTGCTCCCGCACCCGCGCCGCCTACGCCCGCTATCCCCTCGAATACTTACCATTTCCCCTAGTAGTTTGGGCTGCCTTTCGATTCGGTCAGCGCTACACCGCCCTCTCCAACCTCATCCTCTGCGGCTTCGCCATCTGGGGAATAGCCCGAGGCAGCGGCCCCTTCCTCAAACACGCCAGCAGTATCCCCCAAGCACTGTTATCCCTGCAAGCCTTCATCGCCGTCATCGCCGTCACCGGCTTAGTCTTAGCTGCCACCGTCGCCGAACGCCACCAAGCAGAAGCCTCCCTGCGCGCCAGCGAAGCCAGCCTCGCTAACGCCCAGCGCATCGCCCAGCTAGGCAACTGGGACTTAGACCGCAACGCGCAGCAATTGCGGTGGTCAGAGGAAATTTACCGCATCCTGGGACAGGAACCGGGAACTTTTGAACCCAGCCTTGAAGCCTTCTTGGAATACGTGCACCCTGAAGACAGAGAATTAGTCAAAACCTCGATCGAAGCCGCTTTATTTCAGCAACAGCCTTACAGCATCGACTACAGGCTCATACTCCCCAACGGTAGCAACCGCACAGTCTACGAACAAGCGGCCGTCACCTCCCTCTACATCACCAGCACCGTCCAAGACATCACAGACAGAAAGCAAGCCGAAGCCGCCCTACGTTCTTCAGAAGAAAGATTTTCCAAGGCCTTTCACGCCTCCCCAGTCGGGATCAGCATCTGCACCCTCACGGATGGATGCTTCCTCGATGCCAACGAAAGCTTTTTGCGCTCATTAGGGTGGCTGCGGCACGAATTTCTCGGCCGCACTCCCAGCGACTTAGGAATGTTTGTCAATTCAGAAGACGGGGGGCGGCTCGCCCAGATTTTGCAATCACAAAATTCGATCAGCAACCAAGAAATCAAAATTTGCACCAAAGCCGGCGAAGTCCGCGACTGGCTGCTGTCATTGGAACTCATCCACCTCGGCAGCACTCAGTGCGTTTTAATCATGACCACCGACATCACCGAACGCTTGCGTTCCGAAGAATTCCGCCGGGCCGCATTAGCCGCCGAAGCTGCAAATAGATCCAAAAGCATTTTTCTCGCCAACATGAGTCACGAACTCAGAACCCCCCTCAACGCCATCATTGGCTACAGCGAGATCCTGCAAGAAGACGCCCGAGACCTTGGTGCCGAAGAGTTCATCGACGACCTCCAGAGAATTAACACGGCCGGTCAGCACCTACTCGCGCTGATTAAAGATATTCTCGACTTGACCAAAATTGAAGCAGGCCACACCGACTTGCACGTCGAAACTTTCACCATTCCAACTCTGGTTGAGGAAGTAGTTGCCACGATCGCGCCGCTGGCGGACAAAAATAGCAATATTGTAGAAATACAATGCCCCGAAAATATTGGCTCGATGCAGACCGACTTGACTAAACTCCGGCAGTCTCTGCTCAACCTCCTCAGCAACGCCGCGAAATTTACTTGCTCCGGCGCGATTACCTTCGCCGTTACCCGATCCGTCGAAACCCCCGCCGACTCTGCAAAGAAAGACAAAAAACTTGGAGCGTATAGAGAAGGTGGCCAAGCTGAAAATAGCTTATCTCTCTTATCTTCCGCTCAAGATTGGATCATTTTTACGGTCAAAGATACCGGCATTGGCATGAGTCCCGAACAGTTAGCCAGAATCTTTGAGCCTTTCACCCAAGCCGATTCCTCCACTACTAAAAAGTACGGCGGCACTGGTTTGGGGCTGACCATTACTAAGAAATTCTGCGAAATGATGGGCGGAGACATTACCGCATTCAGCGAGGAGGACAAAGGTTCTACTTTTATCATTCGGCTGCCAGCTATTTTCACCGACCTTTCAATTTCAACCGAAAATTCTGATAAATAATAATTTATTGACATTTCTTTTCGAGCGTTTCCGGTTTTATTAGCCTCCGCAATTCGCTGATTCTTTCGCTAGCAGGTATCGAGATTTTAAACATATAGCCAAATCATTAAAGCCGTTAGGATATAATTAGCGCAGTTTAAAGTTTTTTGGAGAGCAGAGATGCTCAATAGGCTTTTCGATCAAACCTAGTATTTGCTTGATCCCGTAGCTTTCGACTAACTGTATAGCTGCGTATATATAATATTATTAATTAACAAGATATACTGTAGAAAGTTGCCTACAAAGCGCCAGAAAATATGCACCCCCACCTCCAGCGCCAACTCGAACAGCTCGGTTTAGTCGGCGAGTCTCCCCCTCCCACTGCTGAGCAGTGGCAGCTTTTATTAGAGCAGGTAAGTTGTAGCTATGACGGAGTTCAGAGTCAGCAAGAACTTCAGCAGCAGGATTGCTGGAACTCGGAGACAGTGGCGCTCAAGGATTTAACTGACTCGCCCCAGTCCCCTAAAGACTCTCCAACAGCTTCACAATTCGATCGACTGCGGGCGAGTGTCAACAGTTGGGGGGCAGGATTGTGTATCCTTGACGCGAAGGGCTGTGTAATCTCGGTGAATCCAGAAGCAGAACGCTTGCTGGGGTGGCAAGAGTCGGAACTTGCAGGCGTTTCTCTGCTAGAGCGCATCGGGAAGCAAAAGGAAGGCAACAAATCCCAAGTTTTGACGGTTCCGAAACAGTTCCCAAGCAAGAGTGAAGATAGGCCGATCGCACCTACACTAGATTTACAAGAGGCGATCGCTTCCGGTCAACCTTGCAACAACTGGGACGACGAGTTTTTGTGTCGCGACGGCAAGATGTTACCAGTTTCCTATTTTTTCCATCCCGCAGTTGAGGGCAGCGAAATATCAGTCTTGGTGTTTTTTGACATTTTTGACATTAGAGAACACAAGCAATCGCTCTCGATACTGCAAGCAGTTCTAAAATCTACAGATGCAGGAATTCTGGCGGTTGACAGAAACGGCAATATATGTGATTATAATCAGAAATTTCTAGAGATGTGGGGTTTGTCCGCCAGCCAAGGAAAGTTGAGCCGATCGACCTTCGGCACACTCAAAAACACGCTCAAAACAGGATTACCCTTCGACAGGGAACAATTAAAATACCCGCAAAGATTTCTCGAAAACGTGATTAAAGTGTCGGCAGATTCAGATACTCAAATCAGCGAATTATTAGAATTTAAAGACGGAAAAATTCTGGAATTAAATTCGTTGCCATCAAAAGTCGGAGCGAGAACAGTCGGTAGAGTCTGGAGCTTTCGAGACGTTACTAAACTCAAAAAACAAGAACAATATTTGCAGTATCGAGTAGAATTAGCTCAGTTGATTGCCCGTTTGTCAACCGATTTTATCAGCCAGCCCTTATCAGAAATAGATCAAAGCATCGATCGAACCCTGGAAGCGATCGCCACTTTGAGCGGGTTTGACCGCAGTTACATCTACCTGTTATCAGAAGACAAAACCCGCGCCGACAAAACCTACGAGTGGTGTGGCGAAAGCATTCCTGCAGTCAAAGACAGCACCGACAAACCAATAGAACTCGCACAAATCCCTTGGCTCGCAGAAAAACTCGATCGCGCCGAATGCCTCTATTATATTCCAGAAATCGGCGAACTCCTGCCCTCAGCAATCGCCGAAATTGCCTATTTTCTCTGTCTAAATTCAGCCCAATTCCAGACAGACTTCGCATCCCAAACAGTCAATCAAACAGCAACCGCCTCAATAGCTTCGATTGGCGCTTCCCTCAATAATTTAGAATCCCAAAAACCGCTAATCAATATCCAATCACTGATAATTATTCCCCTAATTTCTAATAAAAACCTAGTAGGATTTCTCGGATTCGATGGCTTAAAGCAAACAGCAGGTCGAGCAACCGAAATATCCACAATATCCACACAGCTAAAAATGGTAGGAGAAATGCTCGCCAATGCCCTAGAGCGCAAGCGAGCAGAAGCAGTCTTGAGACAATCCGAAACAAAATACCGCAACATCTTTGAAAACGCAGTCGAAGGCATATTCCAGACCACCTCAGACGGGCGCTACCTCAGCGCCAATCGCGCACTAGCCGAGATTTACGGCTACGAATCCTGTGCCCAAATGCTAGCCGAACTCACAGATATCAACCGCCAATTTTACGTTGACCCGAATCGGCGTGCCGAGTTTATGGCCCAATTGCGCGCGCGCCACCAAGTGTCAAAATTTGAATCCCAAGTATACCGCCGAGACGGCAGCACGATCTGGATTTCCGAAAACGCCCGCAGCATCTGCGACGAAAGCGGCAGCGTTTTGTACTACGAAGGCACAACCCAAGACATCACCGATCGCAAACAGGCAGAATCCGCCTTGCAGTCGGCCCTAGAAGCAGCAGAATCAGCCAACCGGGCAAAAAGCACATTTCTCGCCAACATGAGCCACGAACTTCGCACACCCCTCAACGCCATCATCGGCTACAGCGAAATGCTTCAAGAAGAAGCCGAAGAATTGGGCAGTTGCGAATCGATTCCCGACCTCGAAAAAATCTGCAGCGCCGGCAAACACTTGCTGTCCCTGATTGACGACATCCTAGATATTTCTAAAATTGAAGCAGGTCGAATGGATCTCTACTTAGAAACCTTCGACATCCATACCTTAATTGAAAGTGCTGTTGCTACGGCCAGGCCACTGGTCGAGAAAAACGGTAATACCCTAGAAGTGTACTTTCCAGACAACCTCGACACCATGCACGCGGACATGACAAAAGTGCGGCAAGTGCTGCTTAACTTGCTCAGCAACGCTGCCAAGTTCACACAAAACGGGAGAATTGCGATCGGAGTGGAAAGAATTAAAAATGAACAATTAAAAATCAAAAATCAAGAGGAATCTTCCCAAATTTTAATTTCCAACTCCGAATTTTTAAGTTTCCGCGTCGCCGACACCGGCATCGGCATGACACAAGAGCAATTGGAGCGAGTTTTCCAACCTTTCACCCAAGCTGATGCCTCGACTACCCGCGAGTACGGTGGCACCGGTTTGGGACTAGCAATCAGCCAGCGCTTCTGTCAGATGATGGGCGGTAGCATTGAGGTCAGCAGCGCCTTGGGCTCCGGCACCACTTTCACCGTGCTCTTGCCGAAAGCCATCAAACAGCCGGAAATCCCCAACAAAGTCCATGACAGCACTAGCCCTCCCGACGCCCCCGCTGTCGGCACGGTGCTGGTAGTGGACGACGACCCGATCTCGCGGGATTTAATCCAGCGCGCCCTCAGTCGCCAAGGACTGCACGTAGAAGTCGCCGGTGGTGGCGAGCAAGCTCTCCGGCTCGCTAAGCAACTACGGCCAGACGCCATTACCCTCGACGTGATCATGCCCGGAATGGACGGCTGGGCGGTACTCTCAGCGCTGAAGGCCGATCCTGACCTTGCCGAAATTCCCGTAATCCTGCTATCCTTTGTGGGCAACAAAAGCCTCGGCTTTGCATTGGGTGCCTCGGACTACCTCACCAAACCAGTGGACGGCAAACGGCTGGCTGCTTTGTTGAACAAGTACCGACGCGACCAAGACGGCGTTGCAAGTAGCAATTTGACCTGTCAGATTCTAATTGTGGAAGACGACGTTGCCACGCGCGAAATACTGCGATGCGTACTAGAAACACAAGGCTGGGCAGTAACGGAAGCTGATAGTGGGCGCGCTGCCCTCGATCGGCTAAAAGTTGCTCGCCCGCACCTGATATTACTGGATTTGATGTTGCCAGAAATGGATGGTTTTGAGTTGATCGGGGAACTTCGCAAATCCCATTCGGGAGATCCTATACCGATTGTTGTGATCACGGGGAAAGACTTGACATCGGCCGAAAGCCAGCAGCTAAACGGCTACGTCGAGCGGGTGCTACAAAAGGGAGTCTACAGTTGCGATAGTTTATTGCGCGATGTTCGCTCTATAGTCAATAACAGGTTCGATCGCAGGTACGACTCGAAAGGCAAGGAGAACACCAATGGCTAAAATCCTGTTGGTCGAAGATAACGAAATGAACAGGGATATGCTTTCCAGGCGTCTGGCCCGCAAGGGACACGAGGTCTTTATTGCTGTTGACGGTGCTGAGGGAGTGTCGATGGCGCTCGCGAAAGTACCAGATTTGATTTTGATGGATATGAGTCTGCCGGTTCTCGACGGGTGGCAAGCAACGCAGCAAATTAAGGCGGCTCCTGAAACTAGCAGGATTCCGGTGATTGCGCTGACGGCTCACGCAATGGCGGGCGATCGTGAAAAGTGTCTGGCTGCAGGCTGCAATGACTATGACACTAAACCGGTCGAGTTTCCCCGACTTTTGGGTAAAATTGAAACTCTTCTGAAAGAGGCCCTGACATGAAAGGTGACGAGGGCAGCGTGCTGGTTGTTGACGACAATGAGGTAAACCGCGATTTGCTGGCCCGCCGACTTCAGCGTCAAGGCCATCTGGTGACTGTTGCTGAAGATGGTCTCCAAGCTCTGGAAATGTTGCGAAGCGTTCCTTTTGATTTGGTTCTCCTAGACATTATGATGCCGCAAATGAACGGCTATCAGGTGCTCGAAAGTCTGAAGGCGGACGAGAATTTGCGCTACATCCCGGTGATTATGATTTCGGCGGTGGACGATATCGACAGTATCGTCCGGTGTATAGAGTTGGGGGCGGAGGATTATCTTTCTAAACCGTTCAATCCGGTATTGCTCAAGGCTCGGATTAGCGCTTGTTTAGAAAAGAAGCGGCTGCGGGATAAGGAACAGGCGTATTTACATGAGTTGGCCCAGGAAAAGGAAAAGTCCGAGCGTTTGCTGTTAAATATTTTACCGAAGGCGATCGCACAGCGCCTGAAACACGGGGAAATTACGATCGCAGACAGTTTCGCCGAGGTAACAGTGATGTTTGCCGATTTGGTCGGTTTTACTAAACTTTCGTCTCATTTATCGCCGGCCCAGTTGGTGGAGTTGCTCAACGAGATTTTTTCGGCTTTTGACGAGTTGGCCGAGCGCTACGGACTTGAGAAAATTAAGACGATCGGCGATGCTTATATGGTGGTTGGCGGTTTGCCGACGCCCAGCGAGGATCACGCCGAGTCGATCGCGGAAATGGCGCTGGAAATTCAAGCAGCAATGACTAAGATCCGTACCAAGGGAGGTCAGCCGCTCAGCATCCGCATCGGCATCCACACAGGCCCGGTGGAAGCTGGGGTAATCGGTACTAAAAAATTTACTTACGATTTGTGGGGAGATACGGTAAATACAGCTTCCCGGATGGAATCTCAAGGCGTCCCCGGCAGCATTCAGGTGACAGTTGCTACCTACGAGCGCTTGCGGGGTAAGTACGTTTTTGAGGAGCGCGGCGTGATTCCAGTGAAGGGGAAAGGCGATATGATGACTTATCTGCTTGTGTCCCGAAACGCTTAATTAATCATTGGGCATTGGGCATTGGGCATTGGTAACTAATATCAACAGTCAACAGTCAACAGTCAACTAATCATCAAATGAACGTAAATTCTAATCTTTTAATGTACGCCCAATGGGCGGGAATTCTGACAGTAGCTTTAGCTATTTTAACAGTTATAGCATTTATCTTCAAATGGGGTTTTCGCTTCCGATTGGTAGGAGTGACCAGCTTTATGGGAGTAATTGCTGCCAGTATATTCGGTCTGGGTTTGGGACTGTTTTCCCGTACAGAAATTCCTGGTGCGGTGCGCTATTCTTTAGTTTACGATACTGGCGGCGCTCAAACAGTAGTTACTGTGCCACCTACGATCACCGAATCGGAATTAGAAGCAACGATGCAGCAAGCGGCTGCGGATTTGTACTCTCCAGGGCGCTCTGGGCGCGGCAGAGACTACATGACAATCCGGGTTCGTACAGTGGTACATCCTGAACCTGGGTTGTCGCAGCCGCTGTTTTTGGGCGAGGTGAGGCGATCGCTCGCGACTCGTTATGATGACAAAATGGCGATCGAAATCTTCCCCGAAAAAGTTGCTATTCTGAAAAAGTATCAAGCCTAAAAGTAGTGATTGTTGGGTGCGCGATGTGCACCCAGCCTTTTGCATAGATTCGATCGCTCTTATTAAAATTATCTGCGTTTATCCCTGTTCATCTGCCTTAAATCTGCGGTTGAGCCTATAAAAAACCAAAAATACTAAAAAAAATTATGACTCAAAATACAGAAAAACTACTAAAAGACCTCTACAACGCCTTTAACCCATCTTCTCCTTTACCAGCAGGCGACCCGCAATATGTTGACTGTGGGGAAGTGCGAGGAGATGACAATATTACCCTAGACTTGGGCCTCAATATTGAGCGTTCAGAACCGATGACTTGCCAGTTGTATGCAGGACATCGCGGTGCTGGAAAATCAACGGAATTGCTGCGGCTACAGCAACACTTGAACAACAAAGGTTATTTTGTAGTTTATTTCGCGGCTGACGCGGAAGATATCAATCCCGAAGATACTGAATATACAGATATTTTGCTAGCTTGCACCAGACACTTATTAGAAGCAATTAAAGAGGCTGACTCCAAGCCTTTGCTCAATTGGATGAAAGACCGCTGGGACGATTTAAAAGATTTAGGGCTAACAGAAATATCTTTTGAAAAATTGAGCTTAGAGGCGCAAATTAGTCAGTTTGCCAAGTTGACGGCGAATGTGAGAACTCAACCGAGTCTGCGTCAAAAAATCCGAGAAAAAGTTGAACCCCAAACACAAACGCTGATTGATGCGCTAAATGAGTTTATTGGCGATGCTAAAAAAAAGTTGCCCAATAAATATTCGCAACTGGTAGCGATTGCCGATAATTTAGACCGGATTGTGCCATTTTCTGCGACAGACGCAGGAGGACGCAGCAATCTAGACCAAATTTTCTTAGACCGCAGCGAACAACTCCAAGCTTTAGATTGTCACGTCGTTTACACTGTACCGATTTCCCTCGTGCATTCTAACCGTGCTGCTGATTTAAGCGATAAGTACAATACTCCGCAAGTGCTGCCAATGATTTTGGTACAGAATCTAGATGGTAGCGCTCACCAACCGGGACTTGCTAAAATTAAAGAGTTGATTAAGAAGCGGGTGCAAAAAATCGCTCCAAATCTATCTTTAGAAACAGGCTTGTTTGACACCGAAGAAACCCTAGAACGGCTGTGCTTGATGAGTGGAGGTCACGTTAGGGATTTGATGAAGATGATGCGAGAAGCTGTGAATCAAACACAAAATTTGCCAATTACTGCCAAAGCGGCCCAAAGAGCAATCACGAAAGAGCGGAATGTCTACCGCAAAACTCCCGGACAAGATGAATGGTCAATTTTAGCAAAAGTCTCTATTTCTCACCGGATACTTAATGAAGAAAAGCACCGCAATTTGTTATTTAACCGCTGTATTTTGGAATACCGATATTTTGATGATGAAGGAGAAATGCAGCCTTGGTATGATGTTCACCCGCTAATTAAAGGCATTCAGGAATTTAGGGAAGCAGTCACTCTACTTTAGCCATGAAACCAGAAGCAATTGATTGGGACGAAGATTTGCCACCGGCAGAACCGGAGGAAGAATATCTAACTCTGGTACGCACTCTCAAGCGGACAGATGGCTTTAGCTTGTTGTTTGTGGAGTGTTCACCGGCGGAGGGAGAACGCTTGATTACTAGAGTTAAAACAGATATTCCGCAGCAAAATATTGAGGTTTTGCGGCTGAAGGAATCGGTTTATGATTTTTACAATCTAATTGAAGAGTTGCCAAATGGCGATCGCATCAATATCCTATTCGTCCAGGGTTTAGAATATTCACTTTATGAATACGAACAAGAGAAAAAGGATATCGGCTGGGAAAGTAAGGATATTTACTCTTACAGTTGGCGGGGAGTGCCGCCTGTTTTAATTAATTTAAACCAGCAGCGAGAACGATTTCGAGATAATTTTAAAATCTGTTTTGTTTTTCTGTTGCCTAAGTTTGCTATTGATTATTTTATTCAGCGGGCACCTGATTTCTTTGATTGGCGATCTAGTCTATTTAAGTTGTCGATGGATGAAGAAAGCTTACAAGCAGAATCAAAGCAGGCTTGTTCCGAAAGAGGGAAGCGAGAAGATTATCTAGCTTTGACTCCCCAAGAAAGGAAACGGGAATTGGTGAGGATTCAATCTTTAATTGATGAGGATGGGCAAACACCCGAACAACAAGCAGAATTGTTTTATGAACAAGGTTTATTGTATGGCTATGCTGAAGAATATACAAAGGCGAGATTCTCCTTCGACAAAGCCTTAGAAATCCAACCAGATTCATACGAAGCCTGGAACTATCGGGGCAGGGCACTAGGTAATCTAGGAAGATTGGAAGAAGCGATAGCCTCCTTAGACAAAGCCTTAGAAATCCAACCAGATGATCACGAAGCCTGGTACATTCGGGGCATTGCACTTCGTAATTTAGGAAGATTGGAAGAAGCGATAGCCTCCTACAACAAAGCCTTAGAATTTAAACCAGATTATCACGAAGCCTGGAACAATCGGGGCATTGCACTGCGTAATTTAGGCTTATTGGAAGAAGCGATAGCCTCCTACAACAAAGCCTTAGAATTCAAACCAGATAAAGACAAAGCCTGGTATTGTCGGGGGATTGCACTGTATAAATTAGGAAGATTGGAAGAAGCGATAGCCTCCTACAACAAAGCCTTAGAATTCAAACCAGATAAAGACAAAGCCTGGTACTATCGGGGGATTGCACTGTATAAATTAGGAAGATTGGAAGATGCGATAGCCTCCTTAGACAAAGCCTTAGAAATCCAACCAGATTTACACGAAGCCTGGAACAATCGGGGCATTGCACTGCGTAATTTAGGAAGATTGGAAGAAGCGATACCCTCCTACGACAAAGCCTTAGAAATCAAACCAGATTTACACGAAGCCTGGTACAATCGGGGCATTACACTGCGTAATTTAGGAAGATTGGAAGAAGCGATACCCTCCTACGACAAAGCCTTAGAAATCAAACCAGATAAAGACGAAGCATTTTATAATAAAGCTTGCTGCTATGCCTTACAGAGTCAGATTGACCAAGCGATTCAGAATTTGCAGCAAGCCATCAATCTGAATCCTGGCAAATACCGAGAAATGGCAAAAACTGACTCGGATTTTGACAGCCTGCGATCGCATACTCGGTTTCAAGCCTTGATTCAAGGATAGGGATTTGCCCTTGGGCAGGGCGGGTTTATGAGATTGTCGGTTTTAGGCAATTATTGTTGGTAAAACCCGCCCCAACAGCATCAAAAACACTCTTATTATTTATTAGTCTGTCAACGCAGACTTCGCTTGACAAGACGCGGTTTCAACCGCCGATCGCTCAAAAGGGTTACGTTAAAATGATATCTTGGGTGAGGTTTGTCACACCTCAGCGCGATCGCCCTTTCCTCTTTTCTACGCAGTAATATAAAAAAAATAGTATTAATCTATACCTACAAATCCCCGATGTAGGATTATATTGAAAAAAATTGAAAAAGTTCCCAAAATCCTGTAAAATTGCCATAAATAACCAAATAATATCGATCGAAAGCACTCACAGGCAAAAAAGATCGCATATAAAAAAGAAAAGTATCAACTAGACAGAAAATAAAGAGGTGAAACCCCTTGCAAAAATTAGCCAGCATAGAAAAGCCGATCGACTCAGGGGAAAAATCCATAGCAGTCAACACCCAAAAGGCTCAAACCTTGTACGATCGCGGCAACGCCCTAGAAGCAATGGGACGATTCCAAGCTGCGATCGAATCTTGGGAAGAAGCGATCGAACTTGAACCAAAATTTTATGAAGCCTGGTACAACCAAGGCGTAGCCCTCAAAAAATTGGGCCAGCTAGAAGAAGCGATCGCAGCCTACAACCAATCCCTAAAAATCAAACCCAACAATCCCGAAGCGTGGTATAATCGCGCCAACGTTTTGCGGAAGCTCAACAGACTCTCAGAAGCGATCGCATCCTACGAAAAGGCGATCGAACTCAACCCCAGCTACCCCGAAGCCTGGACGAACCGCGGCAACACCCTCGTCAGCTTAGAGAAATTATCAGAAGCGATCGCCTCCTACGAGAAAGCTATAGCCATCAAACCAGACTACTGCGAAGCTTGGTACAACAAAGCATTTGCCCTGAGAAAGTCCGACCAAAATACAGCGGCGATCACTTCCTACGACAAAGCGATCGAACTCAAACCAAACTTGCATCAAGCCTGGTACAACCGCGGCTTAGCCCTAGCCGATGAAAAACTCTACCCGGAAGCCGTCGCCTCCTACGACCAAACCCTGCAACTGCGGCCGAATTCCGCCGAAGCCTGGAACAAACGCGGCACGGCGATCGCACAAATGGGAGAATTTGAAGAAGCGATCGCATCCTGGGACAAAGCCCTCGCACTCAAGCCAAACGACAGCGAAACCTTTTACAACCGTGGCTTAGCCTTCGCCAACTTACAACGCTTTGAAGAAGCAGTCGCCTCTTGGGACAAAACCGTAGAGTTGCAGCCAGACAACATCGAAGCCTGGTACAACCGCGCCATAGCCCTCAAAAAAATCCAACGATTTACCGACGCGATCGCCTCCTACGATAAAATCATCGCACTCAACCCCGACGATCCCAACCTGTACTATCAAAAAGCTTGCATTTACGCCCAGGAAAAAGCAGCAGGCGAACTCACAAACAGCCCCGAACTTGTAGCCACCAGTCTCGCGCTGGCGATCGAAAACTTATCCAGGGCGATCGAACTCAATCCGCAGAAATACCGGAAATTGTGCAAAAATGACTCTAAATTACTTACAATACGGGAAGAAGTGCGGTTTTTAGCTTGATTTCAGGGTAGCTATGATTGATGGATACGGATGCCGCACTGCAACCTTTGTAGGCAAAACAGCACCATAAAGCCCAATCATGCAAACCCTAGACAAAACTCAAGCAAAATTCGCTCAACTGGCAGCCCATCTCAGAGAAGTTACGGACATCGAATCAGCCTCGTCGCTGCTGCATTGGGATCAATCCACTTATATGCCCCCCAAAGGTGCAAGTGCCAGAGGCCGCCAGTTGGCTACTCTCAAACAAATATCCCACGAAAAATTTACCGATCCAAAAATAGGTGAACTCCTAGAAGACTTGCGTTTCTACGAACAAACTCTCCCCTACGACTCCACCGCAGCCAGCCTGATCCGCATAGCCCGCAGAGACTACGATCGCGCCGCCAGAGTCCCCGCAACCTTCATGTCCGCACTCTGCCGCCACCAAGCCGACAGCTACGAGGCTTGGGCAGCGGCTAGGGCAGCCAACAATTTCGCAGCCGTTGAGCCGTATCTCGAAAAAACCCTAGAATTAAGCAGGCAATACGCCGAGTTTTTCCCCGGCTACGAACACATCGCCGATCCTTTGATCGATCGTAGCGACTACGGCATGAAAGTATCCCTGCTGCGCCCGCTTTTCGCCCAACTGCGTCAAGAATTAGTGCCGATAGTCGAAGCCATCACCTCGCAACCTCCCGCCGACGACTCCTGCTTGCACCAAGACTTCCCCGAATTCCAACAACTAGAATTCACTCGCAAAGTTGTAGAACGCATGGGGTTCGACTTCCAACGGGGACGGCAAGATACCACCCTGCACCCGTTCATGACCAACTTTTCTATAGACGACGTGCGAATTACCACCCGCGTCTACGAAGACCACTTGGATCAAGCACTCTTCAGCAGCATCCACGAAGCCGGACACGCCCTCTACGAACTCGGAAATTCCCCGGAATTTGAAGGCACGCTTCTGGCTGGTGGCATTTCCTCCG
This sequence comes from Microcoleus sp. AT3-A2, assembly GCF_036705685.1. Taxonomy (NCBI): domain Bacteria; kingdom Bacillati; phylum Cyanobacteriota; class Cyanophyceae; order Oscillatoriales; family Microcoleaceae; genus Microcoleus; species Microcoleus sp. AT3-A2. The sequence goes on along the minus strand of NZ_JAUBVF010000025.1, from coordinate 44,504 downwards.
GCGTGCACGAAAGTCAATCGCGACTTTGGGAAAATCTGGTCGGGCGCAGCCGCGGTTTTTGGGAATGTTTCTACCCGCAACTCCAAGGCATATTTTTGCGACAGTTGGGACACGTATCCACAGACGCATTTTACCGGGCAATTAACAAAGTCTCGCGATCGCTCATCCGCACCGACGCCGACGAAGTAACCTACAATCTCCACGTCGCTATCCGCTTTGACCTAGAATTGGCAATGGTAGAGGGAAAACTAGCAGTGCGAGACCTCCCCGAAGCGTGGAACGAACGGTATAAAACCGACCTCGGCGTTGTCCCCGCCACCGACAGCGAAGGCGCGATGCAAGATGTTCACTGGTATGTTGGTACGATCGGCGGAATGTTCCAAGGTTACACCCTCGGCAACTTGATGAGCGCCCAATTCTACGAAACAGCAGTAAAAATCAATCCTGAAATTCCCGTAGAAATAGAACAGGGCAATTTTAGCGTACTCCACGACTGGCTAAAACAAAATATCTACCAGCACGGCCGCAAATACACTGCTGTCGAATTGATCGATCGGGTTACAGGTTCACCTTTAACTATCGATCCCTTTATCCGTTACATTCGCCATAAATACGGGGAGTTTTATGTCATTTGAGGGATAGCAACTTCACTTTGCAGACTTTAAAATTACAAAAAAAGTAGCCGCTTAAAAAAAAGGGCGATACTGTTTGAGTATCGCCTAATTTCGCAGCGGAAATCAAAAGTCTTAGATAAGGGAGTATGTATGTCTGAACTCTTTCAGGCTGTTATCGCCAGCGACGAAAAAACCGACTTACGTCAGTTTGTCAGCGATTTGCGCGCATTGGGAAACAAATATTTACTGCGAAACGACATAGTTAACGCTTTTGCCGCCTACTGCACCAAATACGAAAAGCCCGAACAGTTCCATCAATCTTCTCTTTTAAGCAAACTGATTTACTACGTTCAGGAAATTCTTCTCGAAGATGACAGCCTTTGCGTTCTGCTGCGACCAAAAATTGCTACAATGGAAATAGTGCGAGTGGCAGACGACTTGACTGTTGAGCAGATGACAGTGCAAGAATTGCTCGATGTGCGCGATCGCTACGTCAACCATTTTCATCCCCAAGAAGGCGACATCCTCGAACTAGATTTCGGCCCTTTTTACGATTATTCCCCCACAATTCGCGACCCCAAAAACATCGGCAAAGGAGTGCAATTCCTCAACCGATACCTGTCCAGCAAACTGTTTCAAGATCCCAGACAGTGGCAAGAAAATCTATTTAATTTCTTGGGTCTTCACCGCTACAATGGCGTACAATTACTAATTAACGAGCGCATAAAATCCCAAGAACAACTTTCAGAACAAGTCAAAAAAGCCCTCACCTTTGTCGGCGATCTTTCTGAAGAAGAACCCTACGAGAGATTTCGATTGGTTCTGCAAATGATGGGTTTCGAGGCAGGTTGGGGAAATACTGCCGCCCGCGTGCAAGAAACCCTAGGAATTCTTGACGAATTAATTGATTCCCCCGATCCGCAAACCCTAGAAGCATTTATTTCTCGCATCCCGATGATTTTCAAAATCGTCCTAGTTTCTCCTCACGGCTGGTTTGGCCAAGAAGGAGTTTTGGGGCGACCGGATACGGGAGGTCAGGTAGTTTATGTCCTTGATCAAGCCAAGAGTTTAGAGAAACAACTGCAAGAAGACATTCATCTTGCCGGTCTCGATAGTTTAGGAGTCAAACCTAAAGTAATTATTCTCACCAGGTTAATTCCTAACAGCGACGGCACGCGCTGTAACCAACGTTTGGAAAAAGTTCACGGTACAGAAAATGCTTGGATTTTGCGGGTTCCCTTCCGCGAATTCAATCCGAAACTGACTCAAAATTGGATTTCTAGATTTGAGATTTGGCCTTATTTGGAAACTTACGCTATCGATGCAGAAAAAGAACTGTTGGCTGAGTTTCAGGGCAAGCCCGATTTAATTGTCGGTAACTATTCTGACGGGAACTTGGTAGCGTTTTTGCTGTCTCGCAAACTCAAAGTTACTCAGTGCAATATTGCCCATGCGCTGGAAAAATCTAAATATTTGTTCAGCAATCTCTACTGGCAAGAATCAGAGGAAAAATACCATTTTTCGCTGCAATTTACTGCCGATATAATTGCCATGAATGCAGCTAATTGTATTGTCAGCAGCACCTATCAAGAGATTGTGGGCCAACCCGATAGTGTCGGTCAGTACGAATCTTACCATTGTTTTACGATGCCGGATTTGTACCACGTCGTGAACGGGATTGAACTGTTCAGCCCTAAATTTAACGTCGTGCCGCCGGGAGTTAACGAAAGTGTGTACTTTCCCTACACGCGGATCGAAGACCGGGTGCAAGGCGATCGCGATCGACTCAACGAATTGCTGTTTACTCTAGAAGACCCCGAACAAGTCTTTGGAACACTCGACGATCCGCACAAGCGCCCTTTATTTTCGATGGCGCGGCTCGATCGCATTAAAAACATGACAGGCTTAGCAGAATTGTTTGGAAAAAGCCAGGAACTGCAAGAAAAATGCAACTTAATTCTAGTAGCTGGCAAACTGCGGGTCGAAGAAACCGAAGACTACGAAGAAGCAGAAGAAATTAAAAAGCTCTACGCAATTATCGACCAATACAACCTTCACGGTAAAATTCGCTGGTTGGGAGTGAGGCTTTCCAAAAGCCTGTCCGGCGAAATCTACCGGGTAATCGCCGACGCCCAAGGTATATTTGTTCAGCCAGCATTATTTGAAGCTTTCGGCTTGACAATTCTCGAAGCAATGATTACCGGTATTCCCACTTTCGGGACACAGTTTGGCGGCCCGCTGGAAATTATTCAAGATGGGGTAAATGGGTTTTATATCAACCCGACTAACCACCAGGAGACTGCCCAAAAACTTCTAGATTTTTTATCGAAATGCGAACAAAATCCCAACTCTTGGTATGAAATTTCAACGCGAGGGATTGACCGAGTTTACAGCACCTATACCTGGAAAATTCACACGACCAAGCTGCTGACTCTGGCGCGGACTTACGGTTTTTGGAACTACTCGTCCAAGGAAAACCGCGAAGATATGCTCCGCTACATAGAGTCGCTGTTTTATCTGATTTACAAGCCGAAAGCGAAGGCTTTATTAGCAGAACACGCGAACCGATAAATGCCGAGTTTTGCTTTTTATATCAAATCCATTGGTATCGGAATTATTCTTCTCTTCCCTTTCTCTGTATCCTCTGCGTCAAAAGGGGTTTAATAATTCCGATCCAACCGAAATTGATATTACGGGGGGATAGAAGGAAAAAACTTCGCCTTTGATAGATCAACTTTGTACAAAATACGCCTGTAAAGATTTGTGAATGACGGCAGGTTTTGTACCATAAGACTGAGGCTAAAAGACGTGGTTTATACGAAAATATGTGCTTTGGTAACGAAACATCTCGGAATCAACCGGGTTTATTAGGAATAGTGCGAACCGGCCCCTACTTCTAAGACGTAACTTCTGAGTGCTGGTGTCCCGATTGCCGAAATTCTAGAGACCGGGGCAGATATCGCAACCGCGCCAGACGCTTAGAACCTTCTTAATGGCTCCAACCAATACGGTCTATTACCCCTTCCCTCGGACTTCTTGTTACCCGATCGCGAAGTAGAAGGATCTTCTTCCTTCTTGCTTCTGCTATATGTCTCAGAAAGCTGTCCGGGTAATACAATTAGATTTAGAAACATGAAAACAGCGAAACCTTGTCAAACCTCACTAACAGGATGAAATTTATGCGTGTGACTACTGTTACGATTTTCAGCTTGATTGCTCTGCTAGCTCCCGGCTTAACCCGAAAGGCCACTGCTGCTTTCGACTCCGAACCCTTGGTGCAGGAACAGTACCGCAGAGACTTTACGGCTCCCGCCGATCCGGGTGCCTCAGCATCGCCCGAAGGAAATTCCCAAGGAGATATGTTTAACAAGCCTTTTTACGCGGGCGAGCAGGCGCCAGTGAAAAAGGAAAAAACTATCTCGGCGGGAGCTGACGGGCCAGAAGTTGCCGCCATACAGCAGCGCTTGCAGGTGCACAGTTTCAAGGTGGGGACGATTGACGGTACCTATGGCTCTCGCACTACATCGGCGGTTCGTGCTTTTCAGCAGTCTAAGGGTTTGAACGCAGATGGCATTGTGGATAAAGAAACTTGGACAGCTTTAGCAGCAGATCCGGCATCAGCTTCTGAAACTGTGCAGAGCAATGCTCCAATTCTGAGCAATGCTGCTGTTCCCGGCAATCCTCCAACTCTTCTAAATAAAGGCGCTGTCGGTTCCAAGGTGAAGACGCTACAGGTGCGTTTGGAAATGCAGGGTTACGATCCGGGCCCGATCGACGGCATTTTTGGCGCTCGCACTGCTACGGCTGTCAAGAGCTTTCAGGAGAATAAGGGTTTGACCGCTAGCGGCATGGTAGACGAAACAACCTGGAAATCGCTCGGCCAAAAGTAAGTGACAAGTGAAAAAAACGGAAAATTGCTGTGGCGATAACTCATGATTGAACCCGGTGTCCCAAAATGACCGGGTTTCTCGATGTTGAGCGATCGAGCAATTTGGTCATAAGCCGGCGGATTTATCAGTGGGTCGCTTTGTTTAATCTAAAATCTAAAATCTAAAATCTAAAATCGATTGACCGATCGCTCTGTTGTGTGCTATGGTATTTAAATGTCTAAATGCGGATATGGCGGAATTGGCAGACGCGCCAGATTTAGGTTCTGGTTCCGAGAGGAGTGAAGGTTCAAGTCCTTTTATCCGCACTACTCTTAATGCTTTGTACATCAATAGTTTCAGGTGTCGAGCTTGAAATACTCACCGTCCTGAAGGAGCGGTGATTCTTGACGCTTCATAGGGTTCTGCTACCGAAGTAGTCTGACAATCCCTCTGCGCCCGTTTTGAGTCGTGGCGATTCCCCATCCCGACTTTTTCGATATTTTTGGATGCGTTTTGATCTCTATCTTGCTCAGCACCACAACTAACACAAAGCACTGAACGAATAGACAAATCAATCTTGCCCCATTTAAAACCACAATCCGCACAAACTTGGCTAGTAGGTGCCCACCTACTAATCACTTGAAACTCTCTACCAAATTTTTCAGACTTAGCCTCACAGAGAGTTCTAAACTCCCTCCATCCTTGTTGGCTAATTGCCCGTGAAAGTTTCCGGTTTTTCACCATTCCTGATATATTTAAATCTTCCAAAACAATCACTTGGTTTTCGTTGACTACTTTGGTCGATAATTTATGTAGAAAATCTTTGCGGGTATCAGCAATGCGGTTATGGAACCTAGCAATTTTGATTTGAGTTACATTTCTCCTTTTGGAGTCTTTTGGTTGACGAGCTAATTTGCGTTGGAGTTTGCGGATTTTCCGGTCTAACTTTTTATAGCTAGGACTTTCAGCTTTTTCACCATTGCTCATCACTGCAAAAGTTTTTATTCCCAAATCGATTCCGATACTTGGGTTTTTGGCATCAGAATGGACGGGTTGAACTTCTACAACAAAGCTTAGGAAATAACGATTTGCACAATCTTTGATTACTGTGACTGAGCTAGGTTCAGATGGAAGTTCTCTTGACCATATTGGCTGGAAAATGCCAATTTTGGCTAAATAAACACCGCTATTTTTAAAAGAAAAGCCTCCAATCCGAAATCTAGCAGACTGGCTGTTTGTTCTTTTTTTGAACTTAGGATAACCAACCTTGCGACCTTTCCGTTTTCCTTTACAGGAATCGAAAAAGTTCTTGAAAGCTGTTTCTAAATCCGCTACAGATTGCTGTAGAGGAATATTAGAAACTTCGCTCAGCCAGACTCTTTCTTCTGTCTTTTTCGCTTGAGTTATTACGATTTTTTGCAGATCGGCTGAACTTGGCTTTTTTTCAGACTGCTTGCAGAGAGCTAGACTGTCGTTCCAGACTTTTCTGACACAGCCAAACAGCCGAGCCAAGCTCTGCTTTTGTTCTGTTGTCGGATAAAATCTGTACTTAAATCTCGCCTTCATGGTTATATTGAATGTTGGTCTGTAAGTTTGATTATATATTGGTTAGTAAATAATGACAACCGTTTACCGTCGAGAACGAAATTCTGTTACAGAACTTAAAGTACACTTGGTCTGTATAACGAAATATCGTCGGTCTGTATTCACGAGCGAAAGTCTTTCCTTGGTTGAAAAGTCGTTTCGAGATGTCGCTCAAAAAATGAACTTTCAAGTGCTAGAGTTCAATGGCGAAGAGGATCACGTTCATGCGCTGATCGAATATCCGCCCAAATTGTCGATATCTCAAATCGTTAACGCATTGAAAGGCGTATCCAGTCGTCGTTACGGACAAGCTGGACACAAAAAACCCCACAAAGAAGCATTGTGGAGTCCTAGTTATTTTGCTGTTTCTGCTGGGGGTGCGCCTTTAGAAGTTTTGAAGGAGTATATTAGAAATCAAGAAAAGCCGTCCTAGAAGGACGGGGCTTGTATCCCATTTTTCTTGGTCAAATAATTGGTCAAACGGACAGCAATCTGTCAACGCGGACAAATAATTTGACACTCGACAAATGATGCTACTTTCTTTAGATCTTCCACAACATCTTCCGGCATACGGATCGTCACGCTAGTCATTGGACGGTTTCGATCTAATCGCTGCTTTAATGCTTCAACCTTGATACTCTGCCCTCTCCTGACGAGTTGCTTTACGTGCTGAAATAATCCGAATGGCATTTTCTTCACGCTCAATGTGAACCACATACAGTAGATTCCACCGACTACCTAGCCCAATCACCATCACGCGCTTCCTCATTGCGGCTGGCATCAACGACAACTAGAAATGGGTCAAAGAAGGATTCAGCAGTTTGTTGAAAAGTAACCCCCTCCTGATTTGTGGGATTAATCTGCGCTTTTGAGTCGTCCGATACGAAGGTAATGCCATTGAGCACGAAGTATACATTCAGGTTCCCTAGCATAGGTAAAATGTATTTACAATGTCAATGCGTTATTCACAAAAAACGATGGTTTTCAAACTACTGCCACAGCCTGTGCTGCTTATTGGGGCATTTCACTTGTGTTTTTCCATGAACACGAACGACAGGAGTTTGTTTATTTTTTCACTATTGAATAGCTTGTATCCGAGCCGCTCATAAAGACGAATGTTGCGACTCTTTTGCCCGTGAACAATTCAAAACGCTGCGCCTGCTCAAAGCAGGATTCGATGTGTATCATAATAGCAAACCATAACTCTTCGCGGACTCCAACGAAATGTCTGGGAGATTACAAAGCATATCATCCCATGTCTTCTGTGCTTGCAGTGCTTCTATAACGACTTGAAGCGGCTCTGAGAATATGGCTGGAAAATCTGCCTCTTCGGAAAACTTAATCTTAAACGCTAACTGTTCTTGAGGTGGAGTGAACTGAGCGTTGACTGCTTCTTTGTTACCTCTTGCATCAACTCGATACCAACCAACTTCAGGTAAATGGATGGCATTGAAACCGTGCAAACTATACGGCGCACCCTTGTCATCAATACTCAACCGCTGGTAGCAAAGACCTGCTGGAATTTCATTTGCCCTTAGTAACGCTGCTAACAAGTGACTTTTCGCATAGCAATACCCTGTTTTGTGCTGAAGTACATCTGAAGCTCTACAGGTTACAGGACTCATTTGATAGTCATAACTGTGACGAATTTCATCTCGCACCCACTCAAAGCAAGCCTTAGCTATCGCCGTTGGTGTCTCATATCCCGATGCGATTTGTTTAGCACATCCCATAATTTCAGGATGCTGCCAATCAATAACTTCACTCACTTTCAAGTATTCTTCCATGTCAACCGCTAGGAACGCTACAGCCTCAATTGTAAACACCTTACCAACTAATTTCAACTGTGTTCGCTACTAACCTTTTCATCCTCTGTTCCCTCTACGTTTTCTGGGGTTCGTTCACTCTTTCCTGGATTCAACTCAATCTTTTTCTGCTGACGTTCCGACGCTGCTTTTTGCAGCATTTTTAACCTTTCTGGATCAGCATTCGATCGCCAAAACAACTTATGATCTTTAATTTTAACGCAATTTTCCTCCAAATACTTCATCCATTCCCGATGTTTCTTAACTGCGCCACCATCTAGAATACCTAACTTTTCTTCTTGGCGGGTGAGTTTAGCAAACTTGTCATAATGGGGATAACTAGCAGTAACAAAAGCTTCTTTTCTTACTAAAATTGGTGGATTATACACATCAGAATAGTCTTGATAGCTCACAGAAAGGTCGCGCAAGTCTATGTGCATAGAAGTGTGAAGGGCGGGATGCGGGTTAGTGTCAAAATCGGGATAGAATAAATAGGAAATCTGAGGTTTGCGAGCGTGAAATTTGATAATTGTAGCGCCGTCAAGCCTGCCAATCGTGCGGTTGGCGCAGCCTTCGTAGAGTCGCAGCAAAGGGTCAAGTTCTTCTAATGCAGAGACGTGCACTGACAGGGAACCGGGCTGTTTGTAGCCGATCGCACTATCTTCGCAGCAATCCGCAACAATATCAGCTTTGCCCAAACTGTACAGCATTAAATCAGCCAAAGTGCAAGCTTTTTGATAATTGTCAAACAAACCTTTGATGTCATTGCGGATTTGAGCCGGGAGTCGGCGCATTGAAGGCCGCTCGCCCAAACCATTGAGAGCGAGATATACTAGCAAATCCTGGCGGCGCTTGTCGGCGATTGTCTCCCAATCATCCGCATCCGTTGCTTGCAAAATCACCCTCCAAGCGCGATTAAAACTGTGAAATTCCCCCTTGATCGCCGATTCTTCCGCTAGTTCGCCTTTAACCGGAAGGCGGCCCCGATCGCTCACAAAAGCCATCAAAGGAGCCAACATTTCCGCATAATCCTCAAACCGCTTAACTTGCGATCGCACTCTGGGAGTCGATAAGTGCGATCGAAACCGAGAAGCACGAAAACCTTCACCCTCCGCAGCATCTCGAAACACAAAATAAATTCCCAAAGCCACAGGAATTGCATCAACATTCAAAACTTGGTCAATATAAACCTTCAACTCTTCTTGTTCGTAATACTTCTGAAAAGTATTCCGAGAAGTAATCACCCCATCCCCGTAAGCAATTTGACCTCGATCACTATCGTCAATCAAAACCTGAGCCGCCACAACTAATAAATTCTTAGTTAATTCCCAAGCATTCAGCAAAGCTTCTCGTCGTTCCGCCAAAGATTCAATGACATTAATCACATAACCAATATTCACAACATCAGCACAAATTCGCGGAGTATCCGGCTGATAGTATGGGTCCCAACCAGAAATAGCATAACCCTCTTGTGCAATATATTTAACATCCCCACCGTAACCGCAACCGTAATCAAAAAAAGTCGCTCCGTCCCTTACTAAATCAGCTTCTAAAACCAGACGCAGAGGTTTAGAAAGCGAATTGCGTACCATTGCAGCTTTGTGCCGCTCGATCTTAGGAATTGATACCTCGCTATTCTCCTGTTTCAAACGCTCGACAACAGTATGATCTTGGATTTCTACACCGCAATATCCCAAGTATTTGAGCCAACCGTCGCGAGTGCCGATAACGCTAGTATTGTCAAGCAGCCCCCACTTTTCCTCGCTGCGAGTCAGCCTGGAAAACTTTTCGTAATGGGGATAATCCGCAGCTACAAAAGTTTCCTTACGGTGCAAAACCGGCGGATTTTCGCTGTTGCTGTAATCAAAACATTTAACTTCCCCCGTTGCTAGATTAATCTGGATGCTGGTTTGCAAAGCAGGGTGAGCATCTGTATCGAAATCAGGGTAAAAAAGATAAGATATTTTAGGTTGATGGAGTGAAATTTTAACTAAAGTTGCTTCATCAATATTTTCCAGAGTGCGTCTGGCACAATTTTCGTAGATTCCGAGGACAGGGCTGAGTGTCTGCAAAGCGGAAACGTGAACGTAAAAAGCCGTCGGTAATTTTTTTCCCACCTTGCTGTCGCGACAGCAGCGAGCCACCTTTGCTAGGAGATTGTCAACACATAAATTATTGATATCATCGAGCGAGTACGGCACAGCATTTGCAGAATCTTGCTCAGAGATAGCCTCTTTTTCATACAAGAAAACTTCCCGAGCAAAAACCATTAAAGGCGTTAGCAGTTTTTCATCATTTTCTAATGAATTGCTATCTAAAAAAGTGTTTGTACTGGTATCGTAATTCATAGCTAAATTAATTATTTTTTTTAATTAACCGCAGAGAACGCAGAGGACACGGAGTGAATAACTAAACAAAATTTTCCTATAATTTCTATATGTAGGATGCACACTCCGTAACGTACCGCTCGCTTTATTTGTTAGTCTATTAGAGAGGGACTTCGTTTTTGTAATGGGGATTTTAATCACCCACTAATATCGACTCCGAACGAGTAAGATATTAACCAAAGATTCGAGTCTCCACAAATTCTTGAACCCGGGCTAAATGACTGGACAAACTCACTAATATGTTCTCAATCCTCTCAATATTTAACAATTCTACCTCTGGTGGTTCAGATTGAAAGCCTCGCGCTTGATGCTCCAATTGTGCGGCCAAATCAGACATCAGAGCCACTCCCACATTAGCAGAAGTTCCCTTGAGACGGTGTGCTTGATATTCCACAGCTTGCCAATCTTTAGCTTCTAAAGCTAGTTTGGCAGCAGCCAAATCAGCTTGGGCGTCTGCCACAAAAGCTTGCAAAAGTCGCTCTGGCAATTTAATATTAACTCGTCCGAGTTGCTCCAATCTGCTCTTGTCGAACAGTCCGTCGGACTCTCTATGTTCCCAAGTTTGAAGTGCGATCGCCCTTGGTGTCGGCAGAGCCAAAACCTGCGCTTTTTCCACAATTTCTGTATAATTTGTTGCTGATTGAGATTTATTTTCCGAATTAATACTTTTAACTCCATACTTATTTTCACCTTGAACATTTAGGGCTTCATACTTTTTCAGGGCCGCCGCCAAAGCATCTAAATCTACAGGTTTGCTGAGATAATCGTCCATCCCCGCCGCCAGACACTTTTCTCGTTCCCCCGGCATAGCATGAGCAGTTAAAGCCATCACAAAAGTATGCCGATCGCTTCCTTCGATTTCCCTCAACTTTTGCGCCGCTTTGTAGCCGTCAAGTACCGGCATTTGACAGTCCATCAGCACTAAATCATAGCTTTTTTTTGCCAGCAAATCCAGCGCTTCTTGACCGTTGACCACGCAGTCAGCCTGATACCCTAAAACTGCTAACTGTTCGACAAGAACTTGTTGATTTATCGGGTGGTCTTCCGCCACCAAAATTCTCAGCGATGACAGCGAATTGGGAGTAACATATTGAGAATTAACTGGTGGCAATTTGCAAGTATTAGCAGCCTCCACTTTCCCAAAATCTCCCGTTCCCTTCACCGGCGCCTGCAAAGCCTCCTTGAGGCGGCTTGGCCGCACCGGCTCGATCAAATATCCGTTAAAACCCCGACTGCAAAGCGCTTCAGCCTTCGGCTGTTCCCGCAAAGCAGTCATGGCGATTAACGAGCCAACTGTCGAGGTCGATCGCACTTTCCTAGCAAATTCCTCCGCATCCAACTCCGGCATTTGCAAGTCCACAAGCACCACATCCCAGCTTTTTCCCCCCTCCCCCGAATTCTGAGAAATCCCGCCCTGGGCATTGTTCAACCAAGTCAAAGCCTCAGCAGCAGTTTCTGCCTCATCGCAGCGGGCCCTCCAACTTTGAGCGAGCGATCGCACTGCTGCCCTCCTCAAAGTGCTTCCAGAGACTACTAACAGCTTCTTTCCCGCAAGTTCGGGATCTTGAGGCTCAACTTGCAACTGTTTTTCCAAAGGTACAGTAAACCAAAAAGTCGAACCGCTGCCTAGCAAACTGCGAACTCCAATCTCGCCACCCATCATGTCCACTAACTGCTTGCAAATAGCCAAACCCAAACCCGTTCCGCCATAAGGCCTAGTAGGAGAATCGTCTACCTGAGAAAAAGATTGGAACAGCTTTGTTTGCCCTTCGGCCGAAATTCCAATACCAGTATCCCGCACCGAAAAGAGCAATCTTGCCTCTTGTCTACCGTCTGCCAGTCGGTTGCCCTGTTTCACAGTTATGTGAACTAGAACTTGACCGCGATCGGTAAATTTTATTGCATTCCCCGCCAAATTCAGCAAAACTTGCTTCAATCGGCCAGAGTCGCCCACCAACTTTCTCGGCACCGAATTGTCAACTAAAATATTCAATTCAATACCTTTTTCCTCTGCCAAATGCGCTATCATTTCTATCACAGACTCAACGCAGCTATCCAAATCAAAATTAGACTTTTCCAGCCGCATTTCTCCAGCTTCAATCTTAGAGAAATCGAGGATATCATTAATAACGTTCAGCAAATGTTCAGCACTGCGGTAAATAGTCTGAGCGCACTCCTCCTGTTTCTGTTCCAGAGGAGCGCGCAGCAGCAACTGAGCCATTGCCAAAACCCCATTCATCGGAGTGCGAATTTCGTGACTCATGTTCGCCAAGAATTGCGACTTCACCCGGCTAGCTTCTAAGGCTGTTTCCCGCGCTTCCACCAACTCATTAATCTTGTCGGCAACCATCACAATTCCCCCGACTTTCTCGTCTGGATCGTACCAAGGGTGAGCAGCCCACCGCAGGTACAGAACAGAGCCGTCAGCTCGTTCCCAGGCATCTTCGCTCACAGAAACTACCTGACCTTTGAGCGCTTGTTGGTACATTACTTTCCAGCGATTCGGTGTATCTGGAAACAATTCGTAATGGCTAAAATTATTCAGAGATGGCAAGTTTAAATTGAATTGACTAACCCATTTTTTAGAGTTAGCCATATAGCGCATTTGTGTATCGAACATCGCCATTGCTACAGGCACGCAAGTAATAATTTGTCTCAGTTGCTGCCGTTCCCTTTCCAGAGCATCTTCCGCCTGTTTCCGCTCAGTAATATCGCTAATCATGCCGGCCATTCGCAGCGGTTTTCCTTGGGAATTGCGCTGAGCTTTTCCCTGAGAAGTACAGTAGCGGTAAACACCGTTCGAGTGTAGCAGCCGGAATTCTACATTATAGTCTATTTCTTGTTCCAAGTGAGCGGCGATCGCCCCGACGATTCCCTCTTTGTCATCGGGGTGCAGGCGGTTGTATAGAGCGTCCATAGTCCTGCCAAATTGCTTTCGCGACAAACCGATAATTTCCAAAAGGCGATCGTTCCAATAAACCTCATTTTTACTTAAATCCCAATCCCAAATTCCGTCGTTCACTCCCTCTAAAACTAACCTGTACCGTTCTTCACTTTCCTTGAGCTTTTGACTGGTATGAAACGCCTGAAATTCGGCGCGGTAAACCCGCATCGCATTGGACAAACTGCGAGACAAACTTTCGGGAGAAAGCTTATTTTTAGCGATATAATCAGAAGCTCCTGCCTTCATCAATTCCACAGCAATTTGTTCGTCGCCTTGACCTGTGAGTACAATTAAGGGAACTTTCAGCCCAGCTTCTCGTAGATATTTTACCAAACTCAGTCCGTCTCCGTCCGGCAATCCGTAGTCGAGGAATACGCAGTCAAATTTGCACTCAAATATTTGATTTAATAGCAGCCCCTTTTCTGTCTCCTCAACCTCGCTTAAAGGTTGAGATTTATTTTGTTGGGAGAGTTTCGCGGTAGCCTGCATAGAATTTTTACTGACCGAGAGTTGGGCCAGCGCATCCGCGCAGTCTTCTGCTTCTGTAACTTCTGCCGAAACACCAGCGGACTTGAGCGAACGTTTGATCGCCATTCGATCGACTGCATCGTCATCAACTATCAGAATTTTGAGAATTTTGTCCATAACAACCGAATTGTGGATTACTCCGAAAAAGCTGCGGCTTACAAAAAGTAATTAAAATAAATGCCACGCTGAAAAATCACCAAGCTACATTAAAAAATAAATTTTTTATTAAATTTTCCCTCTTTTAGGGAATTTCGCTCAGCATCCAGTATCTGTTTAGGGTAGCCATAACTTCCACAAAGTTAGAAAAAGTAACAGGTTTAAGAATATAGCCCGCTACATTCAAATTATAAGCTTTTACTTTATCTCTATCTTCATTAGAAGTCGTGAGGACGATTACCGGAATCGACCTCAAACATTCATCCTGTCGCAATTCTTGCAAAAACTCGATCCCGCTCATTCTCGGCATATTCAAGTCCAGCAAAATCAAGCGACGCGCTTGAGGCATGGGAGGATCGGTTTTTCCTTCTCCCCGCAATATAGATAGAGCTTCTAATCCATTGGCAGCAATGTAGAGGGGGTTGACGATGTTATTTTTTTTGAAAGCTCGCCGGACGTTCATCACATCAACCTCATCATCTTCTACCAAGAGAATATGAATTTTTTTGTCTTGCATAAATCAGCCATTTTATAGATGTTTTTTAAGCGCCTGTCTCGTTGGCGAGGTTTAGTCAGCACGGCTCGCCAACCCAGCAGGTTTAATCTCTATTGTCCTTTGTGAAGAATCATTTATGCCGGGGCCGATGACGGTATCTACCTACAGGTGTACTTGCCCCTCATTCGATTTTAGATTTTAGATTTTAGATTTTGGAGGCGACCCCACGGATAAATGCGGGGGCTTAAGGATTTTAGATTTGAGATTTTGGATTGATTCCACGGATAAATCTGGGGGCTTGTACCCTCAAGAAATTCTTTGTCAGAGAATGAGCGGCACAGCCGAGATCCAAAAACTCGCCAAGAACGCCCGATCGAGCTACTGTAAAATCTAAAACTCATCTACATTATTAATCGCCATGTCAGCCGATCGCAAACTCTACGAAGGCAAAGCCAAAATCCTCTACTCGACCGAAGACAGCGAAATTTTGCTGACCCACTTCAAAGACGACGCCACAGCCTTTAACGCCCAGAAACGCGGCAGCATCGTCGGCAAAGGCGAAATCAACTGCGCCGTATCCGCCCACCTGTTTCGGATGCTAGAAGCCAAAGGCATTCCCACCCACTTCATCGACACGCCGGCCCCCAATCAAATGCGAGTCTGTCGCGTCCAAATCTTGCCATTGGAAGTCGTCGTCAGAAACATTGCCGCCGGCAGTCTTTGCAAGCAAACCGGACTCGCCCTCGGCACAATTGTCAATCCGCCGCTGGTCGAGTTTTATTACAAAAACGACGATTTGGGAGATCCGCTGCTGACCCCCGGCCGGCTCCAGTTAATGCAGCTAGCCACCCCCGAACAAGTAGACCAACTAGAAATCGCCGCCCGCGAAATTAACGAAATACTCAAAGAATTTTTCACCCAGTGTGGCATCACCCTGGTAGACTTCAAACTAGAATTCGGTATCGACCAACATCAAAATCTGATCCTCGCCGACGAAATCAGTCCCGACACCTGCCGCCTCTGGGACAACGCAGAAGCCGACCCCGACGCCCGTGTTATGGACAAAGACCGATTCCGTCGCGATTTAGGATCGGTAGAAACCGCTTACCAGCAAGTTCTCCAACGGGTTCTCGCTCAGAAAGTCTAGAGACCTTGGTAATGCGCTAGAATTGCACAGTTTGTCACCCTTCTCTTTCGATGTCAGCAATCAGCGGTCAACAGTCATCAATTAGCGGTCAGCGCGAAATTCCACCGACTTATATAACTAATGACTAATGACTAATGAATAATGACTAATGTGGTGTGTGGATTGCCCAAAAAAGTGAACAAAAATGCGTTTATCTGCTGTATTGGTGGCAGTTTTTACTGTCTCAGCAACATTCGGGTTATCAAATTCGGCAAGTGGCCAAACATCCTACTCTGAATCAGCAGAGGAAGCTTTGGCTGCCGTTCCGCCCGCCCCGTCGATCGAATTACCCGATCGCCCCATTCCAGAATTAACTGAAAGTCCTCCTCAAAACCGCAAAGCCGCTAAAACCAGCAAAGGGGAAGCCCTAAAAATAGCGGCGGCCCCTGCCAGAGGAGAACCCAACAGCGAACAACCCCCAAGGCTAGTCACAGAGCCGCCCTCCCCGGTTTCACCTCCGAGCCTTCAACTCAAACCAGAGCTAGCATCCAACCCCTCCCCCGCCTCTAGCAGCCAAAACGCGCTGCCAGAGGCGCAACAGGAAAGCTCGCTCCCCCCATCGGAAGCGGCTGTAACGCCCGCCTGGATCGCAGCAGAGCTAGGGAAACCAGAGGAATCCGGGGCGATCGCTCAAAACGCCCAAGTTCCAACAATACCGGCCCCGACGGTACCGCCCACCGACACCGTTCCCCCATTGCCCCCTGGCCCAGCACCGCAGCCCAGACAAACCCCTGCACCCGCCGGGGCGGCAGAACCGCAAGTGCTAGTTGCAGAAGTTACCGTCACCGGGGCGACGGAAGACTTGGAAAGCGAAATTTACCGAGTCATCAGCACCCAGCCGGGACGCACGACCAACCGCAGCCAACTGCAACAAGACATCAACGCCATTTTTGCCACGGGCTTTTTCAGAAACGTGCGGGCAGTACCGGAAGACACCCCGTTGGGCGTCCGGGTGACTTTTATTGTGCAGCCAAATCCGGTGCTGCGGGGAGTGACAATCACCGGTCAGCAAGTGCTGCCCCAAAGCGTAATTGACGAAAGCTTCCGCGATCAATACGGCAAAATTCTCAACCTCCGCCGCTTTGAGGAGGGAGTGAAAAAAATTAATGCCTGGTATCAAGAGAACGGCTATGTTTTGGGCCAAATCACTGATGCCCCGCAAGTAGGAGACGACGGAACTGTCACCCTAGTAGTGGCAGAAGGCCAGATCGAATCCGTTGATGTCCGCTTCCTGAACAAGGAGGGAGAGGCAACAGATGCCACGGGTCAGCCGATCGGAGGCAACACTCGTCAGTTTGTCATCACCCGTGAAGTAGAACTTAAGCCCGGAGACATCTTTAACCGCACCAAGGCGGAAAGAGATTTGAGGCGGGTGTTTGGTTTGGGAATTTTTGAAGACGTGCGACTTGCCTTGGAACCGGGAACGACTGACCCCCGCAAGGCAAGAGTAATTGTTAACGTCATTGAGAAAAATACCGGTTCTCTGGCGGCTGGTGCAGGTTTGAGTTCCGCGACGGGTTTGTTCGGTACGCTGAGTTACCAGCAGCAAAACTTGAGAGGTAGGAACCAGAAATTGGGGGCTGAAGTACAAATCGGGGAACGCCAAACGCTGTTTGACCTGAGTTTTACTGACCCTTGGATTGCGGGCGATCCTTACCGGACTTCTTATACGATTAATGCGTTTAGAAGACGATCGATCAGCGTGATTTTTGACGGTGGCGAACGGGAAGTCAGATTGCCCAACGACGATCGACCCCGCGTCGTCCGCACCGGTGCCGGCATCAATTTCACCCGTCCCCTGGATCGGAATCCTTTTGCCGATTCTGAGTGGACAGCTTCAGTCGGCTTGCAGTACCAGCGAGTCTCAATTACCGATCGCAAAGGCCGGCGCGAATCCGAGGACGAACTCGGCAACCAGTTGAGTTTTAGCGATTCGGGTTCGGATGACTTGACAACTTTGCAAGCAGGTGCAGTGCGCGATCGGCGCAACGACCCCCTCCGCCCCACTAGCGGTTCCCTGCTCAGATTTGGCATGGAACAATCGATTCCTGTAGGTTCCGGCAGCATCCTCTTAAACCGCCTGCGGGCCAGCTACAGCTTGTACCTACCAGTCAAGTACACTAACTTTACCCCCGGCCCTCAAACCCTGGCATTTAGTGTTAAAGGCGGCACCGTATTCGGAGATTTGCCTCCCTATGAAGCCTTTGCCTTGGGCGGCGCCAACTCGGTACGCGGGTACGCCGAAGGCGACCTGGGAGCCGGTCGCAGTTTCCTAGAAGCCAGCGTTGAGTACCGTTTCCCGATTATTTCGTTTATCGGCGGAGCGCTATTTTTGGATGCTGGCACTGACTTGGGCACGGGCAAAGATGTCCCGGGCGACCCGGCCGGTATCCGCGAAAAGCCTGGTAGCGGTTACGGTTACGGCCTCGGCGTGCGGATTCAATCTCCTTTAGGGCCGATCCGGATCGATTACGGTATCAACGACACTGGCGACAATCAAATTCACTTTGGAATTGGTGAGCGATTCTAATTAACGAAGAGTCATTAGTCAGCAGTCATTAGTTATTAGTTAGGAGTAATTGCTAATTGCTAATTGCTAATTGCTAATTAGTAAGCTGCGCCTCGGCGCACCCTACAAATCATGTCTAAGGTGCGCGGCTCGGCGCAACCTACTGTTAACTTCCATCTTCCATCTTCCATCTTCCATCTTCCATCTTCCAAATGACTATTCACACCCTCAAATCTGAATTTGAACTGTCGGGAATCGGTTTGCACAGCGGCGAACAAACTCGCGTCCGAGTTTTGCCTGCGGAGGTTGGGGAAGGCCGCTATTTTGTCAGAATTGACTTGCCTGGTGCTCCGAGAATTCCTGCAAAAATTGAGGCGGTTTCTCAGACTGCACTTTCAACTGAACTGGCAGGTATCGATGCTCAAATTCGCACTGTAGAGCATCTATTAGCGGCTTTGGCGGGGATGGGAGCGGATAATGCTCGAATAGAGGTAGATGGGCCGGAAGTGCCGCTGCTGGACGGTTCGGCTCTGGTTTGGGTAGAGGCGATCGCCCATACCGGCTTAGTTCCTCAAGAATCGAAGCAATACCCCACTTCCTCCTTCGTCCTAGAACAGCCAATTTGGGTGCGCCACGGGGATGCTTTTGCAGCGGCTTTACCCTCAGCCGAAACTCGATTTAGTTACGGAATTGATTTTGAGGAACAGGCGATCGGCAATCAATGGTACAGTTGGTCGCCAGAAGCAGAAAGTTTTGCTAGCGCGATCGCCCCAGCCCGCACTTTTGGACTTGCTCGCCAAGTTGACCAATTGCGACAAGCAGGTTTGATCAAAGGTGGTACCCTAGAGAACGCCCTAGTTTGCGATCGATCCGGCTGGCTCAACCCGCCTTTGAGATTTGCAAACGAACCGGTGCGCCATAAAATCCTAGACCTAGCAGGCGACCTCAGTCTGCTCGGAACTTGGCCAAAAGCTCACTACTTGGCTTACAAAGCCAGTCACAACTTGCACGTCCAACTTGCCCAAGTCCTGAAAGCGGAAGCTCTAGCTACGCTAGAGAAAAGTTAGGAAAAAACAGGTGATCTGTGAAGATTGCATCTTCCTTCTTCCTTCTTCCTTCTTCCTTCTGCCATACCACACTCAAAAGTCTTCAAGCAATGTCTACGCTGACTGAAGTTAACACCCTCAATACTGCTAATTCTGAATCCGTCTCCACCAAAAACGGTGAAGATTCTCCAGCGGTTAAATCTACTTTTACTCTCGAAGAAGTTCAGAAATTATTGCCTCATCGCTATCCTTTTGCACTGGTTGACAAGATTGTTGATTACGTGCCGTCCGAGAAGGCTGTAGGAATTAAAAATGTGACTTTCAACGAACCGCATTTTCAAGGGCATTTCCCCGGACGACCGATTATGCCTGGAGTATTAATTGTCGAAGCGATGGCTCAAGTTGGCGGTATTGTTCTGGCTCAGTTGCCCGACATCAAGCAAGGATTGTGGATGTTTACCGGAATTGATCAAGTCAAGTTCCGTCGTCAGGTTGTACCGGGCGATCAGTTGCTGATGACTGTAGAATTGCTGTGGGTAAAACGCCGCCGCTTCGCAAAAATGCAGGCTCTGGCTGAAGTAGACGGACAAAAAGTTTGTGAAGGAGAATTGACGTTTTCGATGGTAGATTAAATTGGGGAATTGGTAACGGGTAATTGGTAATTTATAACTAAGAACAGCCAACAGACAACAGCCAACAGTCAACAGACAACGGACAACAGCCAACTGACAACTGACAACTGAAAAATGCTTACTTTGATTCACCCAACTGCTGTGATTCATCCCCGCGCTGAACTTCACCCGACTGTAGAAGTGGGAGCTTATGCTGTAATTGGGGAAAGAGTGAAAATCGGGCCGGAGACTAAGATTGGCGCTCATGCAATTATTGACGGGCTAACAGAAATAGGCGCTCGCAATCAAATTTTTCCCGGTGCGGCGATTGGTTTGGAACCTCAAGATTTGAAATACGAGGGTTCTCTGACTAGGGTGAAAATTGGCGACAACAATCTGATTCGGGAATACGTGACAATCAACCGCGCTACAGGAGCCGGAGAAAGCACGACAATTGGCAATCATAATCTATTGATGGCTTATGTTCATGTGGGACACAATTGCGCGATCGCCGATCGAGTAATTATCGCCAATGCTGTAGCCTTAGCCGGACACGTTAAAATCGAGTCTCAAGCCCGCTTGAGCGGTGTTTTGGGCGTTCACCAGTTTGTCCACATCGGCCGCTTGTCTATGGTGGGCGGCTTGAGCAGGATCGATCGAGACGTACCTCCTTATATGCTAGTCGAGGGGAATCCTTCGAGAGTGCGAGCAATCAACAAAATAGGCCTCGAACGCGCTGGTTTTACAGCAGAAGATTTGCTAGTTTTGAAGAAAACTTTTCGTGTTCTATACCATTCTGGCTACACTCTAAATCAAGCTTTGGAACAGTTGGATTTGTTGCCGGAAAATCCCCACTTGCAGCACCTGCAGAGATTTGTGCAGCAGTCTATAACCAAAGGGCGGCGCGGTTTGATTCCTGGCAAAAAGTAAATGAGGTAGAATAAACCTATGAACTAAACGACTGTTGCCCGATGAATGTATATACTTCAGTCAAATCTACATCCCCTGAAACAGAACAAGATGGCTGCATCAGGTTCTCAGATGTTAGTTGGGAGCAATTTGAAGCGATAGAAGCAGCTTTTAAAGATGTCAGAGGTGTGAAGTTTTTCTATCTCGATAAAAAACTGCAAATTATAACTGTCTCGCCCGAACACGAAGTAATCAAGAAAACTCTCTGTATGCTGCTAGAGGCATATATGAGAGCAAATGGGATTCGATTTTACGGCAAGGGCGGCCCGACTCTAGGTAACAGAGAATTAGGCGGTAGAAAAGAGCCAGATGATTCTTATGATATAGGAACGCAAAAAATAGTCCCAGATATTGCTATTGAAGTGGTAATTACCAGTGGCGGGATAAATACTCTACAATTCTACAAAAGATTGGGCGTTCGGGAAGTCTGGTTTTGGCAAAATAGTCAGTTATCTATCTATTACTTAACAGGTGAAAATTATGAGCAGGTTGCCAAGAGTACATTCATTCCAGATCTGGACTTAGAATTACTGCTACGCTGTGCTAATATGCCCGATCAATATGATGCTGTTACCGAGTTATTAGCAAACATCTCACCTGTATAAATTCAAAATATGAAAATTTTTATCAGCACTGGTGAGGTTTCGGGCGATTTGCAAGGAGCTTTGTTAGTTGCAGCCTTAAAACGTTACGCTGTCGCCGCTGGTTTGGAGTTAGAAATAACCGGATTGGGCGGCCCTCGTATGGCGGAAGCGGGTGCTACGATTTTAGGTGATACTTTGGGCATTGGTTCTATGGGCCTTATAGAATCAGTGCCGTACATTTGGCCCACAATCAAAGTTCAGCAAAAAGCTAAACAATATCTCAAAAACTTCCGCCCGGATGCTGTTGTATTGATTGATTATTTGACTCCAAATCTCGGTATTGGCAGCTATATCCGTCGCTGTTTGCCTGATTTGCCCGTGGTTTGGTACATCGCACCTCAAGAATGGGTTTGGTCGATTTCTCCTCGCAATACTGATCTGATTGTCAGTATTTGCGACCAACTTTTGGCAATTTTCCCAGAGGAAGCTAGTTATTATCAAAAAAAAGGAGCCCAAGTGAGTTGGGTCGGTCATCCTTTGGTGGATAGAATGCAATCTGCGCCCAGCCGGGAAGTTGCCCGCAAAACTTTGGGAATTTTGCCGGAACAGGTGTCGATCGCCCTAATTCCCGCTTCCAGACACCAAGAAATCAAGTACCTGATGCCGGTTATATTTGAGGCAGCTCAAATTATTCAAGCTAAATTGCCGGAAGTTCATTTTTGGATTCCGCTTGCTAATAAAGCTTTTCGCAGCAAAATCGAACAGGCGATCGAGAATTACGGTTTGCGGGCTACTTTGTTAGAAAATCAAACTCTGGAAATCTTGGCCGCTGCCGATCTGGCGATTACTAAATCTGGTACTGTTAATCTGGAGTTGGCTTTGCTGGATGTTCCGCAAGTTGTCCTCTATCGCGTCAGTCCAATTACGGCTTGGATTTTTCGCCATGTGCTGAAATTTTCGATTCCTTTTATGTCTCCGCCCAATTTGGTGCAAATGAAGCCGATCGTCCCGGAGTTGCTGCAAGACGAGGCGACTGCGGAAAATATAGTGAACCATGCACTGGAATTGCTGCAAAATGCCGATCGACGCCAGCAAACTTTGGCGGGTTATCGGGAAATGCGCGAAAGTCTCGGAGATGTGGGTGTGTGCGATCGGGCCGCTGCGGAAATAATGAAAAATGTCAAATTAAATACAGCTTATTAAAGCATTTTTCGTATTGAAAGGTTATGTATAAACCCGGTTCCTTTGTGGCTGGATCGTAGACAAACCCACGATTTATTACCAGAAACGCGGTTGATTTCCTTAAGTTCTATTAAAGCAACTTTTTTATTGAAATGTTATGCCAAGCAATCGGAAAAAGCGACCGATCGCTGTTGATTTATTTGCAGGCGCGGGCGGCATGACTCTGGGCTTTGAACAAGCAGGTTTTGATGTACTTGCATCAGTCGAAATTGACCCTATTCACTGCGCCACACACGAGTTTAATTTCCCGCTGTGTTCTATTCTGTGCAAAGATGTCACACAGCTTACGGGCTCAGAAATTCGGAAAAAATCGGCGATCGGGCGGCGCGAGATTGACGTAGTAATCAGCGGTTCGCCCTGTCAAGGATTCTCGATGATGGGCAAGCGCGATGTGGATGACCCACGAAATTCTCTAATTTTTCACTTTCAGCGCTTAGTTTTGGAGCTAAAGCCCAAGTTTTTTGTAATGGAAAATGTGCCGGGAATTGCATCAGGAGAACACAAAGAACTCCTGAATGTTTTAATTAGCTCTTTTCTGAAACGGGGCTATAAAGTAGAAGAAAATTATCAAGTTCTCAACGCTGTTCACTATGGAGTGCCGCAAGCTCGCAAACGATTGTTTTTGATTGGGTGCAAAGAAGGTTATGAGCTACCAAAATACCCTCAGCAAACTACTATACTGCCGAAAATTAAAATTCCTAAACGCTATAAAAAAATTAATTTACCTGCTGTCCCGACAGTTTGGGATGCGATTGGAGATTTGCCGGAAGTGGAAAACTACAGCGAGTTGCTGCACCGAGATTGGGTGATGGCGGAGTACGGAAAGTGCAGCAATTATGCGAGTATAATGCGCGGAATTGATGGTTTGGATGATGATTATTCCTACGATCGCGAGTACGATCGACAAATCCTCTCTTGTAGTTTACGAACCAAACATTCTCAGGAATGTATGGAAAGGTTTCATGCTGCCAAACACGGCGAAAAAGAGCCGATCAGCCGTTTTTACAAGCTTCACCCCGACGGAGTTTGCAACACTCTCAGGGCCGGAACCGACAGGGCGAGGGGGGCTTATACTTCGCCGAGGCCGATTCACCCGATCGCCTCTCGGTGCATTACAGTCAGAGAAGCTGCGCGACTGCATTCTTATCCTGACTGGTTTAGATTTCACGTCACAAAATGGCACGGTTTTCGCCAAGTCGGAAATTCTGTACCACCGCTACTGGCGAAAGCTGTCGCAGCGCAAATTATTAGCGCTTTAGGGGTGACAGCCTTTAAGCCGAGTCTCAAGCTGACATGGGGAGATGATTCCTTGCTTAAACTGAATTGGTCGGAAGCAGAACAATATTATCTAATATCAAATCCGTTAGCATCGGAATAGTAAATTCGAGTTGACTGTTCACTGTTCACTGTTGACGCCGTGCACAGTCAACCGTCAACCGTCAATATCATGTATGAGTGTAACCGGAAATGATATAAAAAGTTAAGAATTAGATTTACAGCGTATATGCAGGACTACCCCCAATTAAGCGCAGGGCAAAGTCCCTGTATCAGCGATCGCACTTCGATGACCAGCACAAGATGTCCTGGGTAGTTAAACAAACCGGGAATGTAATCCGGCGCGCTGTGCAGTTTGTTCAAGGTAAAAGTGGGAACTATTTCGACTACTGGTCTGCAATCCAAGGCGTAGCGATCGTCCTATACATAAAATAGCCAAATCAACATCTAGATATCAGGGTAAATTTGAGATTGTAAAAGTCTGCCGGAAAACATTGTGAGAAATTTCACTGAGTTTTGCAACAATTACAAGTCTTTTGGACTTCTAGAGCTATTGTGTAAAAAGTGTATTTTCAGGAGACTCAACTACTATGGGTTGGTTTAAAAGACTGTTCGGACTCGAAAAGCCTGCACCCCAGGCTGAACCGATGGCACAAGTAGTACAGCAAGCAGCACAAGCGCAATCCATCGCTCCTGCGAAAGTCGGCCCAGACGGAAATTTTGACGAAAGCGGCTTAGCGAAGCGGGTTGCTTTAGCTTTTGACGCCGATGCAGAAGTTGCTGATATCGAGACTGTTTATGTGGCTCAGCTCAGCAGCACCGTTGTTCTCAAAGGTCAAGTTCCGAGTCAGGAAATTCTCGACAAGTTGGTGGCGATCGCCTCTGCGGAAGAAGGTGCCACAAACGTGCAAACCGATCAGGTGACAGTCGGCTAGTTCTTCCCAAGCGAAGCAGTTTCGCTCCGGGTGCTGCTCGAATTAGTCAAAAACTCGATTAAACCCGCTGCGGCGGGTTTTTTCTTGCCGTCTCCCCCCTCCAAATATTAATTTTTGTAAATAAAGCGGATTCATCTCAAAAAACCGTATAATTGAATACAGAAACTAAAAAAGTTTTAGCCAAAAAAACCAACCCTGACCTGACTGCCCTTTTTATCTCCATAAATATAAGGATCAAAAAATATGAAACTCACTTATCGCGGTTCAAACTACGAGTACGACATTCCGACAGTTGATATGGTCGAAGGGGAAGTCGCGGGCAAATACCGGGGGCAAAACTGGAACTATCGGTATCCGAGACACATTCCCAACCCCAGAAAATACGGCGGCCCAAACTATACCAAAAAGCGAGATGCTCAAGCTGGCGATCGGGATGTCGCAGCAGCTAACGCCCCAGGGGCGGTTAAATCTTACCCAACAGTTATGGAAGTGGCGCAAGTGCACCGGGCGAATCTTTGCAATATTCTCGATCGTAGAAAGGAAGCAGCCAAGGCCAAGGGCGATGAAACACTGCTGCGCTTGCTAGAAATTGAGTCGAGACAAATGGTGTGTTAGAGAAAAGCTTCAGAAAACAAAGCGTTTGTCCAGAGGGGGAAATCGAGTTAAGCTCAATTTCCCCCTTCTTCCCATAAAGCACTTTCCAGGTAAGTGAAGTACAAATAAACCAGTTTCTGTCAACCCTTGACACAAACCACCTGCTTCAAAGTCGCCACAACTTCCACCAAATCCGACTGCTGACTCATCACCTCATCAATCGGCTTATAAGCCCCCGGAATTTCATCTAAAAATTGCTCATCTTTGCGGCACTCAACCCCCTCAGTCTGCCGCACCAAATCATCGAGAGTAAATACATTCTTCGCTTGATTTCGAGACATCAACCGCCCCGCACCGTGACTGCAACTACAGTAACTTTCAGCATTTCCCTTCCCTTTAACAATGAAAGATTTCGCCCCCATCGAACCCGGAATAATTCCGTAATCCTCTACATCCGCGCGCACAGCACCCTTGCGAGTCACATACACATCTTCGCCAAAATGCACCTCTTTTTCCGCGTAATTGTGGTGGCAATTCACCTCTAATAACGGCTTAACAGATTTGCCACCCGCGACGTGCTTTTCCACAATTCGCTTAAACCGATTCATCATCACATCGCGATTAAAACGAGCATAATCTTGCGCCCACTGCAAATCGTGCCAGTAAGCCGCAAACTCCCGCGTACCCGCTACAAAATAAGCCAAATCTTTGTCAGCCAGATTAATTTCTGCCAGTTTAGCTAAATCTTTAGCCGTCTCTATATGCTGCTGTGCGAGCAAATTTCCAATTCCGCGAGAACCGGAATGCAGCATCAGCCAAACAAAGTTTTCAGTATCAACGCAAACCTCAATAAAATGATTGCCGCCGCCGAGGGAACCCATTTGTTTTAAGGCTTTATTGTTTTGGTGCTGCACACCTTGATGAAGTTCCTTAAATTCACCCCATCCTTGCCAGTTGGTGACAGTTTTTTCTACTTCCTTGTTTTCGGAAAATCCGACAGGAATTGCAGCTTCGATATCGAGGCGAATTTGTTTGAGTTTGCCTTCTAATTTTTCAGCCTTGAATGGCATTTTAATCGCAGCCATCCCGCAGCCAATATCCACGCCCACAGCAGCGGGAATAATCGCTTCTTTTGTGGCAATTACTGAACCGACTAAAGCACCTTTTCCTAAATGTACGTCGGGCATTAGTGCGACGTGTTTGAATACAAAGGGCAAAGATGCTACGTTTGCGGTCATCTTGGTTTCTTTTTCGCCCAGGGCGTGATTTGCCCAAGATAGCACGGGTTTTGGGGCTGATATGTCTAATTTTTCGTAGGGCATTTTTGTTTAAGTTGGTTTTGCAAGTTAGGCTGTGTAGTATATACTGTAGTATAAATAATTTCTAATGTCAAATTCACCTTACTGGCTGATTTTATTACGCTGCGTCAGCTTAACATCAAATGCAGCACCGATATTTTTGGTAAGTCCGACAGTCCGACAGGGAATGAATTCCCTGTCTCATAGCAAAAGTCCTCTGAAAGAGGACTGAAATCGATAAGGCTTTCCCTCACAATCAGCAGTCGGTTAAAAACCGACTTTCGCTTTGAGGCAGGGGTTTAAACCCCTGCCGAATTGCGTCGAAGTGCGTATTTGCTGACGCTACATTTTACAAATTCGGAGTCTTTCTCCCCACCTTCTGCACGGGAATAGCCACCGCCTGCGGCTTCTTCTTCGCTGCAAATATTCCGAAGAAATCGTGCAGCAAAATATAAAAACACGGAATAATAAACAGCGTCAGCATAGTCGCCAGCGACAAACCGGAAAACACCACCACACCCAGCGGTTGCAAGAATTCCGAACCGTCTCCAATGCCCAAAGCTAGGGGAAATAAACCCAAAACTGTGGTAATAGTTGTCATCAAAATCGGACGCAAGCGCTGAGGTGCCGCCCTGAGAATTGCTGTTGTGCGATCGACCTTTTCGTCTTCCAGAATTTGGTTCGCCAACTCCACCATAATAATCGCATTATTTACCACAATTCCCACCAGCAAAATCGCCCCCACAATCACCGTTGCGCCGATCGCAGTTTTAGTCGCATACAGCCCGAAAATCCCCCCAGCCAAAGCCAGCGGCACCGTTAACATAATCACCAGCGGATCGACAAGCGAATTGTACTGCACCGCCATCACCACAAATACCAAAAACGCCGCCAAAGAACCCAAAACAATCAGCGAACTTTGCAATTCCCGGTTAGTTTCCGCCGCCGAACTAGGTATCACTCGCACTCCCGGCGGTAATTTGATTTCCGACAAAACTGTATCCACTTGTTGCAAAGCAGCGCCCAAACTCGCCCCCTTATTAACATTCCCAGCAATCATGAAAACTTGGCGCTGGTTAAGCCTTTGAATTTCCCCAGGGGCTTTTCCCAGTTCAATATTCGCTACATCGCTCAAGCGGATAATGCTGTTATCCCTAGCAGTTAAAGGGATAAATTTTAGTGCGGAGATCGATTGAACAGCAGCGCGATCGAATTGTACCCGCACATCAACCAAACGGTTTCCCCGCTGCAATTGCGTAGGAACAGAACCTTGAATAGCTGTCTGAATCGCCTCTCCAATTTGCCTCGCATTCAACCCGTATATTTCTGCTTGTTCCCAGTTGGGGCGAATCTGCACTTCCGTTTGCTGCGGGTCGGCATCCGGGCGAAAAGTAGCTAAATTTACCTTCTGATCCAAAGTTGCCAATATCTCACGGCCAGTTTGCTGCAATATTTGTTCGTTTTCGCCCTGAAGCAGGACATCAACTTCCGCGCCGCGCACTGGCGAATTAGTTAAAACTAAACCCCGCACATTTTCTGGATTCAGGCGCAAACGAGTATTTTTGGGCAAGTCAATTTTTTTGTTCAATTCTTGCGTAACTCGCTGCACAAAATCCAATGTATTGGTGCCAGGTTTCAGCGTAATGTTGCAGCCGCCACGCAGCACATTCTCAACCGTATTGTTGCCGAATAACAGCCCGCCCACCGTCGTCAAAGTGTATTGAGTTTCTGGTTGGCTGAGGATAATTTTATCCGCTTCGGCCATGATTCTTTGGTTGGTTGCCAAATTTGTGCCTGCAGGAAACAAAGCGAACAATCTCGCTTGACCGGTATTAATTCTGGGCAATATTTCCTGGGGTATTTGACCAGCCATCAGCCAACTGCCGCCGCCCAATCCAATAATCGCTACTGCAATGATAATCAACCGCCACCGCACTATGCCCGATAAAAATTTACCGTAACCGGCGGTAGCATTGGTAAAAGCTCGATCGAATGCGCGCAGCGGCCAAAAGTTGCTCAAACCGCTGGATACCCGCAGCGCTAGCAGTCGAGAAGCCATCATCGGTACAACTGTCAATCCGACAATCAGAGAGGCGGCGACGGAAAAACTGATGGTGAGAATTAATTCGTTGAAAAGTAAGGAAACTAAGCCGCCTATTAGCAAAAATGGCAGTACGGCAACTAAGTTAGTGATGGTTGAAGCAAATAAAGCTGATTCTAATTCTTGGCTGCTTTTTTCTGCTTGCTGCATCAACTGCTTGTTACTTAAGCGCTGACCGTTTGCACTGTTTTTATTGCTGGTTCCTTCGACAATATTCTCCAGCATGACGATCGAGTTATCGACCACAATTCCCACACCCAGTGCCAAACCGCCCAAACTGAAAACGTTCAGAGATAGGCCAAAAACTCCCATCAGGATAATCGCCATTAAAGTTGCGAGGGGAATTGCCACGACAATAATCAAAGTTTGGCGAAGGGAAGCGAGGAACAGCAATACAGATGCCCCCGCTAAAACAGCCCCGGTTAAACCAGAAAATAGGACGTTGCTAATAGAATCGCGGATGAACTTAGACTCGTCGAAGGTATTGACGATAGTCGTGCCTTCGGGAATTGCCCCGGATGCTTTTAATTCTTCTAGCCGCTTTTTGATGCCATCTACAACTGAGATTGTATTCGCGTCCGGCTGCTTTTGAATGCTAATTTTTACGGCGGATTTCTGATTGAGAAATACTTTAACTCGTTCTTCTTCTGTACCGTCAATTACCTGAGCAAAATCGCGCAAAAACACTCGTCTGGGCGGATTAGAACCCGATGCTTGAAACGAAATTTCCTGAATTTCTTTTGCATTCCGAAACCGCCCCACAGTGCGGGTTAAAGGTTCCGCAGCTTCTTGCCGCAGCCGCCCGCCGGAAGTGTCGAGGTTGCGGGATTCCAGCGCTGATAAAACATCGGAAATACTGACACCTAAAGATTGCAAGCGATTTAAGTCAATATTTACTTGAATTTCTTCTTGCACGCCGCCGGCAACGTCAATTGCTGCTATTCCAGGAATTACGTTTAGTTCTCTGGATAATTCTTCGTCTGCAAATACGCGCAAATCAACTCCTTGCAAGGAGTCGGAAGTGAGGGCAAATTCGTAAATCGGCTGCTGGGAAGGGTCAACCTTGAAGAGTCTGGGGGATTCAACGGTATCGGGAAGTCGGTTGCGGATGCGGTTGACAGCGGCGGTGGCGTCGTTGAGGGCCTGGTCGATGTTGCCCCCCGGTTTGAAGAATAAATCGACGCTGACTTGTCCTTCGCGAGTCCGGGAGAAAACTTGGATAACGCCTTCAGTGGCGGAAAGTCCTTGTTCGAGTGGGCGGGTAACTTCGTCTATTGCTACTTCTGGGGAGACTCCGGGGGCGTCTAAGCGCACGCCGATGCGGGGATAGGTGATGGATGGTAGCAAGTCAACGGGCAGTTGGGTGATGTAGAAAAAGCCCACGATTATAATAGCAAGTGTCAGCATGAGGGTGCCGATGTGGCGACGAATGGCGGTCGCGCTAATGCTGAAGCCGGGTTTGTCGGGGGTCATTTGATTTTAGATTTTAGAATTGAAAAGTTTACTCAGTCAGTCAGCCTGCAAAGGAATGAATCGCGGGGCTGGCGACCAAATTGTTTTCGGTCAGGCTTTATTTTGTATAGGGAGTGAGAGAATATTTACGCTCTGCACCTGACCAGTAGTATAATAAATTTTAATAACTTGTGAAAAATGTTTTTTTGAATATTCCTTTAGAGGTAGTCGATCGCCCAAAACGCAGATTGGCATAAGTTGCGATCGGCTTTTTTATCGATCGAAAGCAATTGCGATTTACCGCCCGGAGTGGGGGCGGGTTTACTATATTGTTGGTCTTACCCACAGATTGTTTGTAAAACCCGCCCTTCCATTCTTATTCGGCGTTGCTGATTTACGGTATGAAAGGCTAAATATGCCGCGTCTTCCGTACTTAGTGTGTTAATTTATCGAAAATTAATGGCATAATTTTTTACACCGCAAGGGTTTCCGGTCTTACTTGAGTTAATTTGGAGGCATTTTTTCCTTCGATTCATACATAGCTTGAGTTTTAACTACTTAAACTAATCGTTTGGTACACCAAGTAAGGGAGAGCCAGCTTTACTAACAAGTTCTTTCTGCTGATTTACTTCCATTCACCATCTTTCCTAAAAAAACCCGGTTTCTTCAAGAAACCGGGTTTTTCACACTCAAACTGCGTGTTTTCGATACCAATCAATCGTATTTCTCAATCCTTCCTTAAACTTCACCTCCGCAACAAAACCAAACTTTTCCTTAGCCCTTTGGGTATCCAAACAGCGGCGCGGCTGACCGTTCGGTTTGTCTGTTTCCCAAACAATTTCACCCTCAAATCCCATCAATTCGCAAATGGTTTCCACTAAATCGCGAATTTTAACTTCGCTATTCGTTCCCAAATTAACCGGGTCAGATTCACTGTAATCTTGCGTTGCCATCACAATTCCTCGGGCGGCATCTGTGGAATACAAAAACTCGCGGCTAGGGCTGCCGTCGCCCCAAACTGGCAGTGTTTTGTCTCCCCTTTCTTGGGCTTCGTAGACTTTGCGAATTAATGCGGGGATGACGTGGGAACTTTTCGGGTCAAAGTTATCTTCCGGGCCGTACAGATTTACTGGTAGCAAGTAGATACCATTGAATCCGTACTGCTGGCGGTAGGATTGCAGTTGCACTAATAAGGCTTTTTTGGCAATTCCGTAAGGTGCGTTAGTTACCTCTGGATAGCCGTTCCAGAGGTCGTCTTCTTTGAAAGGAACTGGGGTTAAATTGGGATAAGCGCAAATGGTGCCGACGCAAACAAATTTTTCGACTCCTGCTTCGTAGGCGGCGTGGATTAGTTGCGCGCCCATCATCAAATTATCGTAAAATAATTCAGCGGGTTTGACTAGGTTTAAGCCGATGCCGCCGACGTGGGCGGCGAGGTGAATGATAATATCTTGTTTGTCGGCGGCGCGCTTACAGTTTTCCATAACGCGGAGGTCGCACTCGCGCGAT
Organism: Microcoleus sp. AT3-A2; assembly: GCF_036705685.1. Taxonomy (NCBI): domain Bacteria; kingdom Bacillati; phylum Cyanobacteriota; class Cyanophyceae; order Oscillatoriales; family Microcoleaceae; genus Microcoleus; species Microcoleus sp. AT3-A2. The sequence continues at coordinate 12,810 of NZ_JAUBVF010000025.1, read as the reverse complement.
CGAGTCACCGAAACTTTATCAGCATCGGCCCCTGCTTTCACTAACTGGTCGATTACCTGACGGCCCAAGAAACCGGCGCCGCCCGTGACTAGAATGCGTTTGTTGGTTAAATCCAAGCTGGTCATAATTTTAGCCTCGGGATTTTGAATAAAGGTCGATCGACAATTTCAATTCTAAAATACTTGCTTTAGCCAAAAAAAGCTTTCAGCCACTGCAGACGCTTAGCAACAAATCGGTTTTAACTGCCGCAGATAGGGACAATCCGATCCGTCCACACCCTAAAGTTAGATTTATGGGCTGCGAGTCCTCAACTATCTTTTTAATGTTTTTGTTGGCCCGCACATCCCAAAATTTGGTCAGCAATTAAGCTGGTTCTTTGAATACCGATCGCGCTAATAGTTGTAACAATCCTCCGATCGTTTGTGAACGGCGTGTAGGGGCAATTTCCCCGGTGCGCGCCTTTGGCGAATGGGGGCATAGCGGGGTACTACCCCTACAAATTGTTCGCAGTGACGATCTACTTTTTCGGCTCAATCAAATCCGTTGCCAGAACCTCTAGCTTGCTGATCGAGAGCTTTTATGTCAGCATCTACCATTAAATGTACTAACTCCTGAAAAGTTACAGAAGGTTCCCAATTTAACTGTTGGCGTGCCTTAGTCGAATCACCAATCAACAGTTCGACTTCTGCAGGACGCAAGTAGCGTTCGTCAAACTCCACATATTTTTGCCAATCTAAATTGACGTAAGTAAAAGCTAAATCGAGAAATTCCTTAATGGAATGGGTCTCGTTAGTAGCAATGACATAATCGTCAGGCTTGTCTTGTTGGAGCATCAGCCACATCGCCCGCACGTAGTCTTTAGCATAGCCCCAGTCCCGCTTGGAATCGAGATTGCCCAAGAAAATCTTTTTCTGCTTGCCGGCGACTATTCTGGCAACGGCGCGAGTAATTTTGCGAGTTACAAAAGTTTCGCCACGGCGGGGAGATTCGTGATTGAACAAGATGCCGTTGCAGGCAAAAAGTCCGTAAGATTCGCGATAATTTATTGTTTGCCAGTGCCCGTAAACTTTGGCGCAGGCGTAAGGACTTCTGGGATAAAAAGGAGTTGTTTCCTTTTGCGGAACTTCCTGCACCAAACCAAACATTTCCGAAGAACCTGCTTGATAGAACCGCACTTCTATGCCGGTGCGGTGCTGATAGTCCCGAATTGCTTCTAGCAGCCGCAATACTCCCATTCCTACTGCGTCAACCGTATATTCCGGCGAGTCAAAACTGACTCGAACGTGAGATTGAGCGCCTAAGTTATAAATTTCTACCGGCTGGACTTCTTCCAATATCCGGCGGAGAGTGGTGCCGTCCGTCAAGTCGCCGTAGTGTAGAAACAGGCGCGCACCCTCGTTGTGAGGATCGACATAGATGTGGTCAATTCGATCGGTATTGAAACTAGAACTGCGGCGGATAATGCCGTGAACTTCATATCCTTTCTCTAACAGTAATTCGCTCAAGTAGGAGCCGTCTTGACCTGTAATACCTGTTATTAGCGCTCGCTTGCGTTGCGTCATCTGATTTTCCTTTGACAGGCTGTGTTAATTCACAATAAATTTTTTGGCAGAGGCTGTTGCTCGCTGCCGGCCGTATTCTCAAACTCTACGGTAACTCACAATTCTCCGATCGGCATCAAGGAACTGTTTAGTTTTGACAAAGAGTTTGTCGCTTGCTGTCAGTAGTCAGCATCAGTGGCCAGTAACAAATAAAACTAACTACTGATTGCTGACTGCGGACAAAAATTAATATGCGCCGTTATTTTTGGGAAAAATCACAACTCCAATTGTTTTGAAAAGAATCCACATATCCATCCAAAGGTTTTTGTCATTTGCGTAATAGAGGTCGATTTGGACTCGGCGAGGATAGGGAATGTCGTTGCGACCAGACACTTGCCACAAGCCTGTAATTCCAGGTCTTATGGTGAGAATTTTGTTGATGTGACGGCCGTATCTCGGCAGTTCTTCTTCAACTAAAGGTCTCGGTCCGACGACGCTCATATCTCCTTTTAAAACATTCCAAAACTGGGGAAACTCGTCTAAACTGGTCATTCGTAAAAATCTTCCAATCCAGGTAATTCGAGGGTCTTGTTTCAGCTTGAAATTGTCCTCAAACTCTTGACGCAAATGCGGAGAATTTTCCATGATTTCCAGCAATATATCGTCCGCATTTTCCACCATCGTTCTGAATTTAAGGCAATAAAACCTTTTACGGTTTTTGCCTACTCGTTCCTGTACGTAAAAAATAGGACCGGGCGAGCTTAAGGCGATTAAGAAAGCCAAAAGCAGGTAAACCGGAGCAAACAGGATCAGAACCGATAAGGAAAACAGGATGTCGAATAACCGCTTGAAAAGTTCTCCGTCGAGGCTCTGTAGAGAACGACTTATGCGTCTATCTCCTTGCAGGACAGACCCAAAACCGCGTCTTGCGATCGCTCGAATTACCTTGCCGGAGATTAGTTGGCTGTCGGCAGTCATCTTACTCCTTCACTTCACACCACACACAGTCCTGATCATAAAGCCTCAAGACGCTTTGTTCTCTGAATTATGTTTCCAATACTCAATTTTCTGCCTTCTGAAGGCTTCAAAAGGCAGAAGGAAGAAGGAAAAGGGCTTCTGGCGGCAGAAGGAAGAAGGCATCAGGCACCTATCCAGAGGCCTTCTGAAGGCACTTATACAAAGGCAGAAGGAAGATTGTCCCGCTATGGGGCTCTGGCACTCTCAAGCCTCAGACTCAGTAAAATCACGGGAGTGAAATTCCTGATAGCAGCGTTCCACAAAAGCTAGATAGCGCTGCCCAAAAACTTCGGAGGCAAACTGTTCAGCGCGCAACCTGCAGATTTCTGGCTCAAATTTGCCTTGCAACTGCTCAAATTCCTCGACAGCCTCGACTAATGCTGCTGCGGTTTGGGAGGAAAAAAATAAACCAGTCCCAGTCTCTGGGTGTTGGCGAATGTCGAGGACTGTCTCCAAAGCGCCCCCTGCTGCATAGGAAATTACCGGCGTTCCGCAAGCTTGAGCCTCTACCAAAGCTATGCCAAAATCTTCGCAAGCTGCATATACAAAGGCTTTCGCCTCTGCCATGTACTTTTCCACTAGGGAGGCGGGCTGCCAGCCGAGCACTTGCACGTTGGGTTTGGCGATTTGCCGAATCATTTCTAATTCTGGCCCGGTGCCGATGACAATTAGAGTATGCCCGAGTTGATTGAATGCTTGGACGATCGCACTTACGTTTTTGTAACTTACCAACCGACAAACTGTGACGTAAAAGTCTTGTTTTTGCCGCATCAAGGAAAATCGCTCGATATTTACCGGCGGATAAATCACCTGGGCCCGCCGCCGATAGCACCGCCAAATCCGGCGCGCAGTGTGTTGAGAGTTAGCGATGAAATAATCAACACGATTGGCTGCAATTACGTCCCACTGCCGCAGTCGATGCAACAAATATCGCGTCAGCAGACCCTGGATGCCCCGTCCGGCTTTGCTGCTACGCAAATAGTCAAAAGTTAAGTCCCAAGCGTAGCGCATGGGTGTGTGGCAGTAGCAGACGTGCAGTTGCTGGGGACTGGTGAGGATGCCTTTGGCGACGGCATGGGATGATGAGAGGATGATGTCGTATTCTCGCAGATCTAGTTGTTCGATCGCGATCGGCAGAAATGGCAGATATTTTTGGACACCGCTGCGGGCTCCGGGAAAGTGCTGCAAAAATGTTGTGCCAATCTGTCGGCCGAAAAGATAGCTTTCGGGATTGGCTGATTCAAAGTCGATGAGGGCATAGACATCTGCCTCGTCTACGTGTTTGAGGATTTCCTGCACTACCAGTTCTGAACCGCCAGTAGCTAAGGGCGTCAACCATTCGTGAACTAGGGCGTATTTGAGTTTTTTCACTTGTATTTGTAGCCGATCAAACGATTTGTTAGCGCCAGTGCTGTCAATATTAGTCTTACTGAGGGATCACTTACGCAATATCCAGCCATCAACCAGGTTTCTAGGTAGGTATCTAGGTCAAACCAAGAATTTTGGGAATAAACGGAGTTTTTGTCCAATCAACCACAGCAAAACTGCACTCTCCGGCAGTGATTTCCCAGATTGTTGACAATTAATACTATTAGGCTCAATACTGAGGGTGATTTGCGATCGCCTAAATCTTCGGAATCGGCGATCGACCCTAATGTGGTGTGAGGAAAAAATGTCCAAGTTTTTGTGGAAGGGATTTTTAGTTAGTCCGGGTGTAGTGGCAGCAAGTTTAGTCATATCTTCGACGGCGCTAGCAGAGCAACCTGTAGAAATTGCCACGGCAGCTCAAACTGATAAATTGCAATTAGCAGTTGCTGCAACCGAGGCAGCCAAGTCTGAAACGGCCAAGCCTGAGACAGCCGAATCAGCGTCACTAGATAGCAACTTGACTGTTGAAACTATTGAGAAAGAAAGTGCGAACCTCTACGAGGGCTTTCCTTCGGATCGCTTCGCTAACGCTAACGATCCCATCGCCCCAGTTGCCGAACACGCAAAAACACCGGAAGTTGCAGCAGCAGATTTAGGCGAAACCAAACCCGCAGTCGCGCCCGCAAATTTAAGTCCCGAACAACCTGTCGCGGAGCAAATTCCCGCCGTAGCGCCCGCAAACTTAAGCGAAACGCAACCCCCCGCACCACTGCCTAATTTAAACGCAGAAAAATCCGCCGCACAGCCCGATCAGATTTCGCAATCGACTGATCCAAGTGCCAAACCTCAAGCACAGTCGAATGTTTTAGAACAAATCAACCAATACAGCGCCGAAGACAGTAGCAGTGAAGATGCGGCCGGCCAAGTAACATCTGTGTCGCAACTTTCCGACGTTCGACCCACAGATTGGGCGTTCCAAGCTTTGCAGTCTCTAGTAGAGCGCTACGGGTGCATAGCTGGCTATCCTGACGGCACTTTTCGCGGCAACCGGGCGATGACTCGCTACGAGTTTGCAGCAGGTTTAAATGCGTGTTTGGATAAAGTTAGCGAGCTGATTCAAGGCGGTTCCAGAAATCTGGCGACGCGAGAAGATTTGGCTTCTGTGCAAAGGTTGCAAGAAGAATTTGCGGCGGAATTGGCAACTTTGCGCGGCCGCGTCGATGCTTTGGAAGCGCGCACCTCTGAATTAGAAGCAAATCAGTTTTCGACTACGACTAAACTCAACGGCGAAGTGATATTTGGTTTGGCGGGTATCGCCAGGGGAGAGGATGCTGAAGGTAACGATGCCGATAAAGCGACGGCTTTTGGCAGCAGGGTTCGTATCAATTTCGACACGAGTTTCTCTGGAGAAGATTTGCTGAGAACTCGACTGCAAGTTTTGAATCTGGGTTCGTTTTCTACTAATAATACGAAAACCGCTGAAGGGGAATTGCGGTTTAATGCCGGGCCTTTTGGCGAGGCTAGCAATACTGTAGGTTTAGATGCGCTGCTTTACCAATTCCCTCTCGGCAAAAGCACTACTGTAATTCTAGAAGCCAACGCCGGCGCTGCTGATGATTTTACCAACACTGTCAACCCTTACTTTGACGGAGACGGCAGCTACGGTGCTCTTTCTAACTTCGGTACTCGCAACCCGATTTACTATTTAACTGGTGGTTCTGGCATCGCTCTGCGGCATCAGTTTGGGGAAAAACTGGAACTGAGTTTGGGATATTTGGCCGGCAACGCCGCGAGCCCGACGCGGGGAAATGGTTTGTTCAACGGCTCTTACGGCGGTTTGGCTCAGTTGACTTTCAAACCGAGCGAGAGCATGGCTTTAGGTTTAACTTACGTTAACTCCTACAACTTCGTCACCGGTACCGGCAGCAATGCTTCTAATTTCCCGGCGCGTCTAGGTTCCTTTGGGTTCGACAGCGATAGCACTCTGCCAGTTTCTAGCAATTCCTACGGCGCGCAAGCTTCGTGGCAGTTGAACCGGAGATTTGCAATTGGCGGTTGGGCGGGTTACACCAACCAGCGCATTTTATCCAACTTTGCTACTCCTACGGGTTCTGTGCAGCGGGGCGATCAAAAAATCTGGAACTGGGCCGTTACTTTGGCTTTTCCCGATTTGTTGAAAGAAGGAAATGTGGCGGGGATTGTGGTAGGTATGGAGCCGCGGGTGACGAGTTCTACTAATCGGACTTTGCCGGAAGATAAGGATACTTCGCTGCACGTTGAAGGTTTTTATCAGTTTAAGTTGAGCGATAATATTGCTATCACTCCTGGTCTGATTTGGCTGACTGCTCCCGACCACAATAAGAATAATTCTGATTTGGTGATTGGGGTTGTTAGAACGACGTTTACTTTCTAGGAGCAGCACTTGGGGATTTTAGATTTTAGATTTTAGATTTTAGATTTTAGATTGGCAGTTTTCATCTAAAATCTAAAATCGCCAATCTAAAATTGTCCGAGCTTGGGTTTAATGTTTCAACAAAAACGACCAGCTTTAGCTAAAGCTGGTCTGCACAAATAGTTAAATCCGTTGTGTTCCCACAGTGTTTTTCTCACAGTGAGGAAATCCAAGTTGCACGTTTCTTTGCAAATGGTTCTCAAACAAATATCATCTCTCTTAAGTGGTATTTTAACAACAAAATTTAATTGTTTGTAACAAGACTTTACATTACAGTGGAATATTAATTGTTAGGGGTATCGCACTTTTTCTTACTTTGTATAAAGTAGCAGGGCTTCAAAAGCCCGGTTTTTGTGTGGGTTTCTGGCTACCAAACCTGTTATTTTGCCTAAAAACGCCCCTCAGTCATTTTACGCACTTTGTATAAATCAAGCCGGAGCTTGCTGCGGTCTGCCCCAGACAATTCGCTCCTGCTTGTATACAACCATACCCGGTTTAGCACCTTTCGGCTTGTATACATATTTCGGTTCTGTATAAACCACGGGGACTTGTTCGCTGTGGCGGGCGCGACTGTAGTAAGCAGTCATGTCGGCGGCAAATTGCAAATCGGTTTCTTCAGCCACAGTACCGGGTTTGAGACGCAGCAAAGCGTGACTTCCGGGAATCTCTAGGGTGTGGAACCACAAGTCGTAGTCGTTGGCGGTGCGAAAAGTGAGTTGGTCATTTTGGCGGTTGTTGCGCCCGATTAATAATTCAAAGCCGCTGGGGGTTTGGTAGCGGTGAAATTCGATCGCAGCATTTTTGTCGGTACTGCGGTAATCTGGTACGTCTAGATATTTTTGCTGGATCAGTTCTTCGCGGATTTCGGCGAGGGTTTGCAAATCTTGGGTGTTGCGGTAGGTTTCCAATACTGAAAGTGCGACTTCAACTTGTTCTAAATAGTCGATTTCTTCCTGTACGGCTGCTAACAAAGGTTCTACTGCAATGCGGGCTCTTTTAAGTTTTTGGTGTTTTTTGTAGATTGCTTGAGCGTTTTGAACTGCATTTTTTTCCGGGTTTAGGGGAATAGCAACGGGTTCCTCGGTTTCAAAGTCTGGGAGAGAAATTGATTTCATTCCTGGTTCCCAATGCTGCAAATTTGCCATCAGCAAGTCGGCTTGGGATTTGTGGGTGTCGGCGTCTGCTGATTGCTGCAAGCGTTCTTTAAATGTGTTGGCTTTGAGGCGCAGTTTTGCCAGGACGGTGTTGAGTTTTTGGGTAAGCTGATGCCGCAGTTGGGCAAATACTTCTTGATTGATTTCGCCTGTGTAGTAGCTGTTAAGTATTTCTTGAACCGAAGAGAAGGAAGAATCAGAGGGCGGGCACGGGGGCACCGCCCCTACATTGTGATTTTCTGGTGTCGGCCAATCGATGACGGTGTAACCTTCGGGGGTAAAACTTGGGTGAAATTTGGAGTTTTCTAGGCATTGCAGCCAGTATAGCCAGCGCTGGAATAGTTGCTGCCATTGGTCGGGATTGAGGCTGTCGGTGGATTGTTCGGGGTCTAAAGAAGCCGATCGAATCATTGACAAAACTAAGGCTTTACTCATCCCTCGGTAATTCTTCAACAGATTGCCCTTTAATTGCCCAGGAACCAGGCTAATTCGTGATTGCCAGCGGTTTTGAGATTCACTCAAACTCGGCACTGCATCGGTCAAAGACGGGGGCATTTCGTAGGGCTGCCCGGTTTGGATGGGACGGACGGTGGACTGTTTGGCGCTGACTTGGTGGGCGCAGGTGACAACGAGGTTGTCTTGGGCGGTGAGGATGACGTTGCTGTACTTCCCCATGATTTCCGCGTAGAGATGCCAGAGGGCGGGTTCTCCGGGGCGTTTGGCGAATTGCAAGTCGATGACTCTTTCCCAGGATGCAACGGGGGCGATGGAAACTAAGGCTAAACCGCTGAGTTGGTGCCGCAGTTGTTCGCTGAAGGTGAAGGTGTCGGGAATGCGGGGCGGGGGGTCGCCGACGCAGATGCGGGCGGCCACAGGATGCCAGGAAAGGTCAATCCAGCCGCGCCCTTTCATGGTGCGGAGGGCTAGGGACACGGTAAATCGATCGCGCTGGTAGACTTGTTCTAAGCGCGCTGGCAGCCATTGGGCTCGCAGTTCGCTGCAAGCTGCGGTTAAAGTTGTAAAGTCTACGGGTTGCACGGTGGCCTCTTTGCGATCGAACTATCTATTTCTATGCTGACAGATATCGGTCACATTTTACTAACTATAGCCTTTCTCTGTAACATGAGGTGGACGCTGGATAAGCGGGGATAGGGCATAGGGCATAGGGCATCGGGCATAGGGCATACCTCACCAAGATTGAGAACTGCTGTATATACAATTATTGTTTACTCTTGCTTCGCGTCCTTCGCTATGAAAGCGCTTCCATAATTCCGTTAACAAATAATATCAATTACGGTTGCATTGGAATGATTTAACCGCAGAGAACGCAGAGTCAGAGAACAGAGAACAGAGAGATGAATACAGGACGATGAAGGGCGGATTTGATATAACAAATAACTAATAAACATTTCCTAAAAAGCAGGTTTTGAACAGGCAGGATGCCTGTTTCACAATAATTATGGGAGATGTCTAATAATATCAATTCCGGCTGGATCGAAATGATATCAAATCAGTCAACAGTCAACAGTTAACAGTCAACAGTCAACAGTCAACAAGCACCGAGGGTGCAACCGGAATCGATATAACAACTAACTAATAACTTCCCGAATCAATTGCAAATGTTTGTACAAAGGTGCGATCGTATTGGCCGCGATCGCACCGCTAGCAGCCACAGCGGGCAAACCAATTCCCGGAAACGTCGAATCTCCGCAGCAAAACAGCCCCGCTAAAGGCGTTGTCGGGCCCGGAAACAAGCCGCTGCCCGCCCGAATTCCGGGCCCGTAGGAACCGCGATGGCGGCGCAAAAACCGTTCGTGGGTGAGGGGTGTCCCAACTAAGGTGACTTCGCAGCGCGATCGAATATCGGGGATAATTCTCTCTAAGGCTTCCCACATTACCTCGGCGCGCGCTTGTTTTTGCCGCTTGTACTCTTGGCTGCTGCGATCAAGCTTTTGCCACAAATCGTAAGGCTCGTTTCCGGGCGTATATGCGTGAATGACGTGCTTTCCCGGAGGCGCGAGGTCGGGGTCGAGGAGGGAGGGAATCGAGACGAGAACGACGTTCTGAGGGGCATAAACGCCTATTTCCCAGTCTTTGACGAAGATGTAGTGACAAGCCAAGTCCGATCGCACTCCGGCAGCATCAATTCCCAGATGCAGGTGCATGAAGCTGTCGCACTCGGGCGTCGCCTGCCGCTGTTGCCGAAACCTTTGCGGGACACAGGTTTCAGGCAACAGTTTCAGGGTATCCCAAACGGATGCGTTGGAGACGACGGCTTTGTGCGATCGAATAATTTTGCCCGATCGCAGCCGCACGCCCGCAGCCCGGTTGTTTTCCACCAAAACTTCTGCAACGTGGGAATTTAGCAGCAACTGCCCTCCGTGGCGCTCTAAACCGCGTACCAGGGCATTTACCAAAGCTGCACTACCGCCGATCGGATAGTCCAAAACTGCATTGGGGCGATACCAGTCGGCGAACATGAAAGCGACTTCGGCTGCGATCGTTCCGTCGGCGGGAAGTCCAGACAGCAGGAAACACAACAAATTCAGCCAATTTCGGACAAACGGATCTTTGACATTTTTGTCCATAATTTTGCTGAAAGGGCCTGCAAGTGCGATCGCGTCGCCAGCACTTTGCAGGAAAGCCGGCGCAAATTGACCGAGGGTAAAAATAGCGCCCAAATCGAAGCGCAAAGCCAGGGAGGGCAAGGCTATGGCAGCTTTGGCGTAGGGTTCCATGATGCGCTGGAGTTGCTGCCATTCGGCGACTGCTTCGGCGCCACGCATTTGTGCGAGCACTTCGCCAAATTGACTGGCACCAACGGATGTGTCGAAATCGCCTTCTGGCAAACAGCAACCCCAGGTATCGTAGGTGATGCAGGGGAGTTTTTCGCCGATCGCATCCAAAACTTGCCGCAGCGGATTGGCAGACGGGCTGTAGGATAATCCTGAGTACAGGGATGGCCCGGAGTCGAAGCTAAATCCGTCGCGTTCAAAACCGTGTGCGGCCCCGCCCGCGATCGAATGGCTTTCGCAGACAATCACGTCAAAGCCATATCTGGCAAGCAGTGCACCGCAACTTAAGCCGCCAATGCCGCTGCCGATGATGATGATTTCTGTGTCTGTGGGGGCGATCGCAACCATGTTTTTCTCCGCTACTTCAGCTAATATTATCAATGTCTTGCAGCTTTAGGACTTAGGCCTTTAACAGATGCGATCGTCCCTAGCCCCCCTTAATAAGGGGGGGACAAGAAGCAGTCAAAGTCTTTGTTAACAATGGCTGGTTCAGAAGCATTCAAAGTCAACCCCTACTCCCCTTCTTAAGGGGGATTTAGGGGGATCTAGACTCAGCTACCACCCTTAAAATACAAATCTGTATATTATTAAATGGAAAATCTATCTATTCTAGAACAAGCTGCCAAATCTACTTCTAAACCATCTCCCGACGCTGTAGTGGCCGCCCTCCTAGAAGCTGAGAAAAACGCGAAAAAAAACAAAATTCGCTATTCTTTCGAGCAATTAATCGGCAACTGGCAACTCTGCTTTATCACCGGCACAAAAAAGACTCGACAAAAAGCGGGGATTGTTTTGGGTGCGGGACGTTACATCCCTCAGTGGATTGCGAAAATTCAAATTGCTTATTCGGCCGAATCTGTTGCTGAAGGGGAAGAGAATAGCGAAATCGGCAGGGTGGAGAATTCTGTGCAAGTTGGGGCGATCGAACTAACTCTTTCGGGGCCGACTAAGTTTTTGCCTAATAATATTTTAGCTTTTGATTTTACCAGAATTACGGTGAAATTGTTGGATAAAACTGTGTATCAAGGATTTATTCGCGGTGGAGAAGCGCGGGAGGCGGAATTTTTTAGTTTGAGTGTGGGGAAGCAGGCATTTTTTGCATATTTTCTGGTAGAAGATGGGATAATTGCCGCTAGAGGAAGGGGCGGCGGCTTGGCTTTGTGGGCAAGAGTTTAGCGGCTCTTAATTGCCTGCAATATAGCAGGGAAATAACTTTATTTATTTCGGAGTTTTGGGGATATTTGTTCTGCTTGGCGGTTGACTTCTATTGTTTACTGCATCAATATTACTCAAAGTCGTAGCTTCCCGAATGCGATCACCAACTTGTCGCAGAATTGGTAAAGCTTGGTTAAAATATTTCAATGCTTCTTGCGGCTGGGAAATGGTGTCGTACACTAAACCAATATTATTCACAGTAGCAGATTTCCCCTGCGATCGCCAAAGGTATCGACTGCGATTAATCTTGATTGTTATATCCTCTGTTGGTAAGCAGTTCTAGTATTTCGACTAGGGAATTGACACAGAGCCAAATCATGAACTATATTAGAGACATGGATGCAGCAGAAATGCTCTAAGCATGACATTTCGTTACACACTCTAGTCGAGGAAATTCCGGTAAAGACGTTCTGAATAGCAAAGTTTATTTTTTTCAGAAACTATTTAAATAGTGTTTTTTATTTGAGGGTTCCTCTAATTTATTATTTCAATAAATTTGTGGATATTAGTATTTAGTATCGAAATGCAAAAAACTGTGAGAGTTATTCAATGACTGATATCCAGGAAAAACACTACAGCCAAATGATGTCTTTCATCGCAAGAAATCGATGGTTATTTAATGAAAAAGTAGAGAATAATTGTCAGCGAATTGATGTCCAGAATGGCAAGTTTACTAATTGTGTGAAGGTTTATGGAACAGGAACCATCCAGATTCAAGGTTCTGAATCCAAATTAAGGGAGGCACTGCTCAAAGCAAAAGAAGCAATTGAAAATGAGGAAAGCCTTGGAGATATGCTTCCTTTTGAGATTGAGCGATTTCCCGAACTTTTAAAGGAAAGAGTCCCTGCTATAGATCCTGTAATTGTCCGATTTATTGAGGAAGCCATTATTACATTGAAAGCAGGCTCTAACTTAGGTTGTGCTTTCTTGCTTGGTGGTGCATCTGAAAAAACGATTTATTTATTAATAGATGCCTCTAAAAAAGCTATTAAAGACGAAACATTAAAGAACAAATTTGTATCTAGAACGTCGGGAAAATTTATATTTAAAATTTTTGATGAATTCAAGCAATCATTTAAGAGTTCCAAAAATAAACCTCAAGGTTATGGTTGGACAAACGATATAGAAATCAAAATTGAGCAAATATTTCAATTTTGTAGGATATGTCGTAACGAAGCAGGACACCCACACCCATTTGTGACAAGTTAAGAAAAAGTGCAAATTGTCAAGGGGGTAGACCAAAAAAGGTAAAATAGGATGAAACCTTT
>NZ_JAUBVF010000128.1:0-3649 GCF_036705685.1 Microcoleus sp. AT3-A2 | reverse complement strand
TTACCCTATCTTTTTCTAGGCGATTTGTCTAGGATTGCCGGACTGTATGATTTTCAGGCAACCTGTCACCCCGTCAGTATCTTGCTACGCGACCTGTAGGTTCAATCACAGAATCGAACTATGAATAGAAACAGCTCTTTGACGGTACGAATCAGGGCAAACTCATCATTAATGTTTTAGAAGAGTAGAGACTAAGAAAACCATAAGAATCTGAAAGAAGTTAAGCATTGGAATCAATACAGTTGAGATAGAACGAACTAGGAGAATCTAACATGGTCAAAGAGCAAATTGTAGATAAACAAGCAAATGTACAGGCAACCCCCAACCTGACACTTGCTCAGGAAGCTTTACAAGCGGTCTGGGAAGAGCATATCGGGCACGAGTTTGGTACTCACAGCACTAAAGATGCTCTCGCTACAATGGTTGAGTACGCTTACGTGAATCACATTCCAGTAATGACTGGGGGAGTAGGAAAGCCGGCGCTGCGTGAGTTTTATTCCAAGTACTTCATTCCACAGATGCCGCCGGACATAGAGTTGGCTCCGGTCTCACGCACAATCGGAACCAATCAACTCGTCGATGAAATGCTAGTTAAGTTCACTCATACCATCCAGATGGACTGGATGCTACCTGGCATTGCTCCGACAGGGAAACGGATTGAAGTGGCAGTAGTAGCGATTGTCCAGTTCCGTGATGGCAAGTTAGCCCATGAACACCTCTACTGGGATCAGGCGAGTGTATTGGTTCAACTCGGCATACTTGATCCGGTTACACTGCCCGTTGTAGGGGTTGACAGTGCGCGCAAGGTACTTGATCCGAGCTTGCCCTCAAACGCACTGATCGATCGTGCAAGCGACCGCGACTAAAGGTTAGAACAAGCTTTCCATCAATGCTTAAACCTGCGATCGCAGGTCTAAATGTTTCTCAGCGATTGACTGGAATGACATTGAAACAGGTTTGCGAGGTTGTGTTTCTTTGCTCTGATGCTGCCAGCTACATCACTGGGCAACCCTTAGTGATCGATGGTGGATATACAGCAAGTTGATTGAAACAGTTCTATCTATAACATGAAACTATAGCCCTTTACACACAAGGATATGGCGATGCGTAGACTCGTGAGTTCACCAAACGCCGTTGGCAACCTCACCTTTCAAAACACTGAAGTTCCTACTCCGAAGGTTAACGAGTGCTTGATTCGCGTCAAGGCATTTTCGATGAATCGGGGCGAACTCAAGCGATCGCAAAACGATCCACTGGGCACTCCAATTGGCTGGGATGTCGTTGGCGTTGTTGAACAAACAGCACAGGACGGCAGTGGTCCACCCACAGGGACAAAAATTGTTGCCCTCTCTATCCGCTCGGAGGGCTGGGCAGAATATGTAGCAATTTCGACTCGCTGTCTGGCTATCATTCCCCAGGGCGTATCACATACCGATGCCGCCACACTGCCCGTCGCGGGGTTAACAGCACTGTATGCAGTGGAAAAGGGATCTCGTTTACTAGGAAGTCGGGTGCTGATCACAGGGGCAACAGGGGGAGTGGGACTCTTCGCCATGCAGCTTGCTCGGATGATGGGAGCCAGCGTCGTTGCCCAAATTCGTCAGCCAGCGCAAGAAGCATTTGTGGGAGATTACGGCGCGGATGAAGTGGTGGTGACCGAGACCGGGCAAGAAGCCAAGCAGTTCGCGCCTTATCGACTGATTGTCGATGGAGTAGGAGGTGAATTGGTCGGGAAGCTAACTGCGTTTTTGGCTCAAGGAGGCACCTGCGTTTGTTATGGCAGTAGCAGCGGCAACGAGATGAAGCTGTCCCTGGCAGACTTCTATTCCGAGAATGGAGGACAGCGCACGCTTTACGGGTTCACGCTGTACACCGAAGTAGAGATGGAAATCGCTAGTTCTGGGCTGGCTCGTCTGCTGAGGTTAGTTGAGCAGGGGCGGCTCAAAACGCATATTGATCGAGCAGTTTCGTGGCGTGAAGCAGACGTAACGTCGGCTGATTTGATCGGGCGAAGATTTTCAGGTAAGGCTGTGCTGCATGTGGACTAATTGTTGTTCATCGGCTGAGTCATGTCAGCCACCTCGGAATAGATTATCGCTGAGCTTTATTTACAAAGAATGAAACAATTTACCTTGTTTACTTTCCTGTATCTGGCACTGGGAGTTTGTCTAACGGCGATCGCCCTTGGATACCCAAATCTGCCTTCGGGTCTTCAAATAAGCCTGTTCATCAGTGCAGGAGCGTCCTACCTCGTTTGTCTCTTCAGTACCTTCCCATCTTGGCGGGAGATGACAATCCGTTTCTATCGCAGGCGGAATTCAGCGGTCATTCTACCCTGGTTGGTGATTGGATTCAATCTTGTTTGGATGATCTGGGAAGTTCAGGGTCAGAACTGGGCAATGGAAGCCATTTTACAAGCGTTTTCGCGGCTAATAGTTGTCTTACTTTTTGCAGAAATCATTGTGATTACACAGCAAGTGAATTCTGAACATTAGGGTCTAAATCGGATGATGCCGAAACAAACTCGTTTCAGCAACGCGAGATAGAGCAAATATACTACACAAGGAACGCCATGAATAAGCCCGAGTTTTTTGTCACCCCCGGGTATGGGGAATACATGTTGAATGAATTGCATTACTCCCAAGCGGTAAAAATTGGCGATCGAGTGGAGACATCAGGTCAAGGTGGCTGGGATGACAATCTGCAAATTCCCGAACCGCTTGCGGATGAGATTGCCCAGGCGTTTCGGAATGTAGAGCGAACCTTGGCAACTGCTGGTGCGGATTGGGAGGATGTTGTCCACGTCAATTCTTACCATGTTGGCGGGTTTCCCCCAGAAGTTAACGATGTGATGGTCAGGCTATTTCGCCATTACATGCCCAACCATGCCCCAATTTGGACACAGGTAGGAGTCGCGGCTCTTGGGCTGCCAACGATGCGGATTGAAATCCGTGTTACTGCAATTGTTCCGTGAATTTTGCACAAGCGGCAACGGGGTGATTCGGTGGCTAAGAAGGACGCACCGATCGGGAAACCGCTCTCGCTCCGTTAAAGCATCTACTTGAACAGAGGAGAAATTCAGATGTCAGACAAAAATAAAGCAATCTTAGAAGCGGCAAACGCGGCGATCGCTCAGGGCAATTATGAAGAATTTTTGTCGTTCTGCACGGACGACACGCAATGGACATTGGTAGGCGACAAGACCCTTCAAGGGAAGGAAGCCGTTCGCCAATGGATGGCAACGGAGTATGTGGAACCGCCTTTGAATATCGTTGCGAACTTGATCGCTGAGGGGGATTTCGTCACGGCACTCGGCGACCTCACAATCAAGGACGAAGAGGGGAAGACGGCTCATTACTCGTACTGCGATGTCTGGTGCTTTCGCGGCGGCAAGATGGTCGAATTAAAGGCTTTCGTGATCAAAACCAAGGTCAAGGATGAAAGCAGCAACGCGGCATAAAAGGAATCGATTATCATGAAAATTTTTTCTCATCACCTGCGAGAACGAAACTTGAAACCCACATTCCGCACCCTCAACTGGCACACACAGTTGGGGTGCTAATGGAGAGTAGGGTAGTCCCCTGAAGGAAAGGATCGAGAGAATAAAACTGAATTCAAAGAAAAGTAGGCATTTAGAGTTGTAAACTAG